>CAVBVU010000082.1:0-7502 GCA_963598975.1 Anaerovoracaceae bacterium | reverse complement strand
GCGCCGGACTCCTCGACGGGCAGATACTCGTCCTTGAACAGACGCCAGATATCCTCGTCCTTGACTTCCTTCTTGGTCTCATCGGCGAAAGCCTGCACGATTCGCTCGAACTCCACCTGCAGACGCTTCGGCAGATCGAGATTGTGGTTGGTCTTGAGCAGGTAGGCCATGCCGCCCTTGCCCGACTGGGAATTCACACGGATGATGGCCTCGTAGGTACGGCCGATATCCTTCGGATCGATCGGCAGATACGGCACCAGCCACACGAAATCGTCCAGATTGGCTCCGGCACGGTCGGCGGCCACCTGACGGGCCTCAAGACCCTTCTTAATGGCGTCCTGGTGGGAGCCGGAGAACGCGGTGAACACGAAATTGCCGGCATACGGATGACGCTCGGACACCTTGAGCTGGTTGCAATACTCAACGGTCTTGCGAATCTCCGGAACATTGGAATAGTCGATCTGCGGATCGATGCCCTGGGTGAGGAAGTTCAGACCCAGCGTGACCAGATCCACATTGCCGGTGCGCTCGCCGTTGCCAAGCAGGCATCCTTCCACGCGGTCGGCGCCGGCCAGCACGCCCAGCTCGGTGGCGGCCACGCCCATGCCCTCATCGTTGTGCGGATGCAGGGAAAGTACGACGGCGTCACGCGGCACCAGGTTGTTCGACACGTACTCCACCTGATCGGCGAACACGTTCGGGGTGGTCATTTCCACGGTGGCCGGCAGGTTGATGATCATCGGATGTTCCGGAGTCGGCTTGATCACGTCAAGCACGGCATTGCACACCTCGACGGCGTACTCCGGCTCGGTTCCGGTGAAGGACTCCGGCGAATACTCGTAATACAGATCGATGCCCTCGGCCTCGCCCTCAAGCTCCTTGCACAGGGTGGCTGCATCGATGGCCAGCTGCTTGATGCCGTCCTTGTCCTTACGGAACACGACCTCGCGCTGCAGCACGGATACGGAATTATAGAAGTGCACGACAGCGCGCTTGGCGCCCTTCAGGCACTCGTAAGTCTTGCGAATCAGATGCTCGCGAGCTTGGGTGAGCACGACGATGGTAACGTCGTCGGGAATGAGCTCACGCTCGATGAGCATACGGATGAAACCGTAATCCGTTTCAGAAGCCGACGGGAAGCCGACCTCGATCTCCTTGAAGCCCATCGAAACGAGCAGATTCCAGAAGCGCAGCTTGCGTTCGGAATCCATCGGATTGACAAGAGCCTGGTTGCCGTCGCGCAGATCGACGGAGCACCAACGCGGCGCACGCTGCAGTCGCTTACCCGGCCACGTACGCTCCGGGTAGTCAAACGGCACCTGCTTATCGTATGCGACGTACTTGTTGTACGGCATCTTGCTGGGCTTTTGCGGAGCTCCAATAAAACGGGCCGGAGGCAGCAGCGGGTCGTTGTTCCCTCCGTTGGACGCCGCAGCCACAGCCGCGAGATCAAACACTGAAGATTGATCCTGACCCATCACTCCTCCTTATCTTGGTTTTGCCGCATCACGCGGCCGATTTGTTACATGCATGTTACTTCATGCACTCCGCACAATCCTAGCGCCTACGCACCCCATCGCTTTGCCGGCATTTCAAGATACGAAGCGAGTTTCGGCCGCTCCTCCCCCAACTTCACCCCACGTACAGATTTGCCGAACTAAAGTTAGGCTCATGACACTGCGTTTCAACGCCGACGGCACCTTCCGCGTGCTGCAGATGGCCGACATCCAGGACGGTCCGAACGTGCATCCCGACACGATCAAACTCATCAAAGCCGCCATCCGAAAGGCGCATCCCGACCTGATCGTACTCACCGGCGACCAGATTCGCGGATACGACCCCGCATACATTGACACCTTTCTACGCAGACGAGGAGAACAACCAGGGACGAGAGTGCGCGCGATCACCGAATTCGAAGCGAAGCTCAAAGGCATCAAACGACGTCCGAACGCGAAACTGGAATCATGGGCGCGGTCGGTCAACGAAGCGACCGACGACACATTGAACACGGACACACGCAGAAAAGTACGGGGAACCTTCGCCGCGTTCCTCGGCCCCGCACTGGATGAGAAGATTCCGTTCGCCGCCACATACGGCAATCACGACTTTCAATGCGGCATACTGGCCGACGAACAGGACGACATCTACCGCGAATTCGCCGGCTGCATGAATCCCGTTTCGGGATCGTCTCCCCTGGCGCTTGAGCCGGGTACGTTCGCGATTCCCATCGAAGCCTCCGACGGTTCCGGCCATATCGCGATGAGCGTGATGATGGTCAATTCAGGCGATTACGCCGAAGCCGACACCGATGCGAAACCCGAATCCATGTCCGAGTACGCAAGATACGCGTCGAATTCGCGCGGATGGGATCTGGCCGATTCCGACGGTTACGGCACTCCGTCCCCGGACGCGATCGAATGGCTCAAGCAGGTGCAACGTGAATTGGGCAGGCGCAACGGCGACGACCGCGCGGTGCCGGCAATCGCCTTCCAGCATATTCCACCGCAGGAATTCTACGACTGCCTGCGCGAAGTGCCGCCGTACACGCCGAAAGCCGTCGAAGGCGCACGCACGTTCGCAGGACGTTGCTTCGTATTGGATTCCGATGTCTGCAAGCCCGGTTCGCGACTTGGCGAGGCGATCGGCTGTGCCGACGAGAACGTAGGCGAAGTGCAGGCGCTGTGCGAGGCCGGAGGATATTTCGCCCTGTTCTGCGGGCACGACCACAAGAACGCGTTCGTCGGGCACGTGCACGACATCGACCTAGGGTACGCACCAACCTGCGGATTCGAATGCTACGGGCCGAAATCGCGGCTGCGAGGCATCCGCCTGTTCGAATTCAAAGAGAACAATCCGCAAGCCTACGTAACGCGCATGCTCACCTGGGGTGATCTGATCGGACGCTATTCAAGCAACGAATTGCGCGTCTTCTTCGAGGATCATTGCGTGACCGACCTCATCGGCATCCGCAACGAACTGCGTCGTCCGCAAGTGCTCGCAACGTTGATCGGCACGACCGCCGTGACGTTCGGCGTCATCGGAAGGGCGCTGCTCGGACTGCTGCGCAAACCGCGGTAATCACGATTGTTGCGGTTATTACGATCACCGCAATCGTAACAATCGCCGCGATTGCCACAAAAGGACGGACCGTCAGCGGAACAGACTGACGCCACGGCGGGCAAGGCAATACGCGTTGCCCAGCCATGTGTGGCGGGAGTTCGGCCATACCGCACCCAATCGCGGCGCGTTCTGGCTCATCCAGATACTCGGCACACGCCCATCCGCGGAACGCGAGCCAAGCAGATTGAAACCGTTCTTCTCCAGCAGCCATTCCGGATGTTGGGTGGCGATGGCGAGCCCCTCCTCCAAAGTGAGGGGCAGACGCTCGTCGGTATCGATGAGCTTACGGGCAACATCCGGCTCACGATTGACATAGCATGTGCCGGTATGCGGCTCGACCACGAGGTAGAAAGGGCCTTCCGGAGGCTCGAAACCATCCTGCGGAAGGAAGCTGGCGATGTCGCGCGGAGGCATGGTGGTGAAGCCCGCCATACGGTTGATCGACGTTCTGGCTATCAGCGACTCCGGAGAAACCAGCTCACGCGTAGGGACCAACAGAATATTGGAGCCCAGATCGGACTCCTCCAATACGCGGATGAGAGGACGAGCCAGCGCCCGGAACGCGGCCGCCGACATATCGGCCACATCCGGATATCCCAACGCCACGATTCGGTCCAGCTGCTTTTGCGCTTCTTCTGATGCCTTCGACATGCCTACCAGTGTACGCAAAACACAAGAGCTGCCCAATACGTCAGCGTACGTTCTTTCCACGAGGAATCCTCGCTTCCAGGCTCCACCAAGAAAAACCGTCCCTCACATCATCATCTTGGATATGCAGATAGCCGCCCTGCCGCTCAAGCTGCGCCTCAAATCGGCGAAGTCCTGTTCTTCCCGAGTCAATGGAAGAGTGAGTTGCGATCACGTTGCGCAGACGGATCAAATATTCATCAAGCGAAGCTTCGATCGTAAGCACATACCCATACCGCACATCGGCATGTTTCGATATATCGGCAAAAAGCTCTCTTACCAAGCCAAACAACAGATCTTCAGTCTTAGTGCAATCATTCCCGGAAATCAGATCAGGCAGAAGCGCGATGCCATCGAAACCCCGCAATTCCAATCGCGACTGCTGTGTTTGCACGATTTCACGAAGCCCACTTGCACACTTTCCATTTTTTATGGAAACGCACTTGTCCCAAATACCCCCGAATATACACTGTAACCATGTTCGCAACGCGGCGAGCATACAATGGAGGCTGCTATGGTTCGGAAGACCACGCAATGGGTTGCGTATCTCATCACCGTCATCGCTTTGGTGTGCGGGCTTGAAATCATCGGGAATCTTCCCGCGCAACAACAATCATCCTTGCCTTTGGGGACTCGTCTCTGGCTTGTACTGTGGTGCGCATTGGGTGCGATGATTCTGGCATTCGTGCGACTTTCCAAAGGATATCCGCCGACGTTCATCATCTGCACTACGACCATCTGCGTATTGGACTGGCTGATGCTTGGCCTCAAGTACTCACATATCACTTTGGGAGGATTGCTCGCAGACTCAACGGTGGAGATCATCAGCAATGCGCTCAACGCCGTATCGCTCGCCATTCTACTGTTCGCATGGTCACGCGGCGAGAAGCAGAAGTAGCCGACGAGCGGACGATCCGACGATCAAGGTTGCAAGGCATGCCGACACGTTGGACGGAACACAACTCGGATTTACAGCCGTATATCGCACTTTGGGGCTGAAAGGGGGTAACGTCCGCAGTCGATTCGACTTCTCGGGAAATTTGAAAACGGCCATTTTCCAACGATTTTCGGACATAGCAATCGCATGCGATTAAAAATCTTCTGCCCCAACCCGGGAATTATGGCCCTATCTCCGACTTGTGCGCACAGTCCGGAGAACCTGAGATGGTCGAGAACTCACCTGACTTTTGCTTCCTATCTTCGACTTGTGGTCGCAATCGCCCCGACCACAACACCATCCGAAAGCACTTTCAAAGGCGCCGCATCAGACCAGCATGCGGATAGCGGGAACGGCTTGACGGCATGGTTTCGTAGTATTGAACAACGCATGTGGCCGCCCACGAAGTCGTTTGGGGCCGGCTGGTCGACCTCAGGCGTGCATCAATCGAAATTACAAAACCGTTCCATCATTGAGCGAGAGGTTGTTATGTCCGAAAAAATCAAGGTCGGCATTCTCGGAGCTACGGGCATGGTCGGACAGCGCTTCGTCACGCTGCTCGAAAACCATCCGTGGTTCGAAGTGGTCACTCTTGCCGCGTCCGCACACAGCGCCGGCAAGACTTACGAAGAGGCCATCGGCGGTCGCTGGAAGATGGAAACCCCGATGCCGGAATTCGTCAAGACCATGGTGGTCAAGAACGTGGCCGACGTGGAAGACGTGGTCAAGGACGTTGATTTCGTATTCTCCGCGGTGAACATGCCGAAGGCCGAGATTCGCGCCATCGAAGAGGAATACGCGAAGACCGAGACCCCGGTCGTGTCCAACAACAGCGCGCATCGTTGGACTCCGGACGTGCCGATGGTGGTGCCGGAGATCAACCCGGAGCATTACGACGTGATCGAGCATCAGCGCAAGCGTCTCGGCACCAAGCACGGTTTCATCGCCGTCAAGCCGAACTGCTCCATCCAGGCATACACCCCGGCTCTGGCCGCTTGGAAGGAATTCGAACCCCGCGAAGTGGTGGTGAGCACCTACCAGGCCATCTCCGGCGCCGGCAAGACGTTTGAGGACTGGCCTGAAATGCTGGGCAACATCATTCCGTTCATTTCGGGCGAGGAGGAGAAGTCCGAGAAGGAGCCGCTCAAGGTCTTCGGCCATGTGGACGCCGAAAAGGGCGAGATCGTGCCGTTCGACGGTCAGCTGCGCATCACTTCGCAGTGCATCCGTGTGCCCGTGCTCAACGGCCACACCGCCACGGTGTTCGTGAACTTCGCCAAGAACCCGACCAAGGAAGAGCTGATCGAGCGTCTGGAAAGCTACACCAGCAAGGCCGCCGAACTTGGTCTGCCGCACGCTCCGAAGCAGTTCATCCAGTACCTGACCGACGATGATCGCCCGCAGGTGAAGAAGGATGTGGATTACGAGGGTGGCATGGGCGTTTCCATCGGCCGTCTTCGTGAGGATTCCATCTTCGATTGGAAGTTCGTCGGACTCGCGCACAACACGTTGCGCGGCGCCGCAGGTGGAGCGTTGGAAAGCGCCGAAATGCTCAAGGCTCTCGGATACATCACCAAGAAGTGACGCAATAACGTTACGTTGCAAGGGTTCGCGGATTCCAGATTTTCCTTGGCTGCGAACCCTTGTTGTTATGCGGGCTTCGAATTGGGCGAATTGATGGAATTGGCAGAACCGTCGGAATTAAAGAATATTCGGATCGACATCTACGTTGGCAATCGACGTCCGCTGGTATAGCGGAAACCCCGTGGAGGAACTTCAAATCAGTTCCTCCACGGGGTTTTCTATGTCTTGCGTGTTTCAGCCGCGTTCAGCGCGACTCAGCCATATTGCAGCGGCTCAGCTTGCGTTGGCTCAGCGACCGGTGCCACCGTACACCACGGCTTCAACCTGGTCGGCGTCGAGGCCGTACGCCGTATGCAGGGCCTTGACCGCGTCCTGCAGCTGCTCAAGCGGCACGAGGGCCGCGATGCGGATTTCGGAAGTGGAGATCATCAGCACGTTCACGCCCTTGTCGCTCAACGCGTTGAAGAACTTGGCCGCCAGACCGGAGTGGGTCTTCATGCCCACGCCCACCACGGCCACCTTGCCAACATTGGCGTCGATGTCGAAGGACTGGTATCCCAGCTCGTCCTGTTTATCCTGCAGCACTTCCTGCACCTTGGCCGCAGCGGTGCCCGGCACGGTGAAGGAGATGTCGGCGGTACCGGTGGATGCGGACGCCTGCACGATCATGTCGACGTTCACGCCGGCTTCGGCCAGCATGGTGAACACCTTGGCGGCCATGCCCGGCTCGTTCGGCACGCGGCGGACGGTGGCCAGCGATTCGGTGCTGTCATGCGCGACGCCGGAGATGATCGGGACTTCCGGGCCGAGATCGGGGAACAGGTCTCCCAAGGACTGGTTGTTGTTTTCGCTCATGTTCTTACCTTTGCTTGTAAAGTCTTGCGATTTCGTGGTTTCGGCGAACGTTCGTCGTCCGCCGAAGGCGGTCAGATATTCGGCAGGGTGCGCGGATCGACGCCTTCCGGCACGATCAGCGTGCCGCGACGGTGGGAGAAGGAGCTGCGCACGTGCAGCGGCATGTTGAATCGCTGCGCGTATTCCACGCAACGCAGGGCCAGCACCTTGGAACCGCAGGACGACATTTCCAGCATCGACTCGTAGTCAATCACCGGAATGCGGCGGGCTGCCGGAACGATGCGCGGATCGGCGGTGAACACGCCGTCGACGTCCGTGT
>CAVBVU010000081.1:0-7524 GCA_963598975.1 Anaerovoracaceae bacterium | reverse complement strand
GCCCCACGGAGAAACCGGCGGCTTGCCACCGCGGGTACGACCGCCGTGCGGGTGATCGACAGGGTTCATGGACTCACCACGGGTGATCGGGCGCTTGCCCATCCAACGTGCACGACCTGCCTTACCGAGCTGGATGTTGGCGTGGTCGGAGTTGCCGACCTCACCGACGGTAGCGCGGCAGCGAGCGTCCACGTTACGGATTTCGCCGGACGGCATACGCAGCTGGGCGTAAGCGCCATCCTTGGCGACGAGCTGCACGGAGGCACCGGCGGAACGGGCGATCTTGGCGCCACCCAGCGGGCGGAGCTCGATGGCGTGAACCACGGTACCGGTCGGGATGTTGCGCAGCGGCAGGTTGTTGCCCGGCTTGATATCGGCCTGGGCGCCGGTCTCGATGACGTCACCCTGCTTGATGCCTTCCGGAGCGATGATGTAGCGCTTCTCACCGTCTGCGTAGTGCAGCAGTGCGATGCGAGCGGAACGGTTCGGGTCGTACTCGATGTGAGCGACCTTTGCCGGCACACCGTCCTTGTCCCAACGCTTGAAGTCGATGAGACGGTACTGGCGCTTGTGACCGCCGCCACGATGGCGGGAGGTCATACGGCCGTAAGAGTTACGACCGCCAGTCTTGCTGAGCTTGCGTACCAGCGACTTTTCAGGCGTGGAACGCGTGAGCTCGGAGAAATCCGAGACGGACGCGTTACGGCGGCCTGCAGTCGTCGGCTTATAAACGCGGATAGCCATAATCTAGTTCTTCCTTTAACTTTTCTCGGCTAGCCTTCAGTTACCGAAGATGTCGATGGTCTGGCCCTCGGCAACGGTCACGATGGCGCGCTTCTGGTTGACGCGCTGACCGAAACCGGTGCGGGTGCGCTGACGCTTGCCGGCGCGGTTGAGGGTGTTGACGTTCGTCACCTTGACATTGAAGATCTCTTCGATTGCCTGCTTGATCTGAACCTTGTTCGCGTTCGGTGCCACCACGAAGGTGTACTGACCACGATCGGAAAGAGCGTAGCTCTTCTCAGAAACGACAGGCTTGAGGATGACGTCGTATGCGGGCTTGTGGATAGCGACCATGAAAATCAGGCCTCCTTTGCAGCCGGCTCGGTCTTCGCGGCAACGAAGGCGTCGAAGCCTTCCTTGGAGAAGACAACGTACTGAGCGGTGACCACGTCGTACGTGTTGAGCTGATCGGCGAAGATCGGGTGAACGGTCGGGATGTTACGAACGGACAGCCATTCGTTCACATTTTCGCGAGAGAGCACCACGGTGGTGAACTTGTTCTCGGTCACCGGAGTGAGAGCGGCGATGGCGGCCTTGGTGGACGGGGCTTCGGAGACACCGAAGTCCACGACTGCCACATGACCGGCATTGGCACGATCGGAAAGCACGTACTTGAGAGCAGCGGCCTTCATCTTCTTCGGGGTGCGCTGGGAGTAGTCGCGCGGCTGCGGACCGAACACGGTGCCGCCGTGGTACCACTGCGGTGCACGGATGGAGCCCTGACGAGCACGACCGGTGCCCTTCTGCTTCCACGGCTTGCGGCCACCGCCGGAGACCATGCCACGAGTCTTGGTGGCGTGGGTGCCCTGGCGAGCAGCGGCGAGCTGAGCCACCACGACCTGGTGAATCAGCGGGATGCGGGACTGGACTTCTTCAGCGGAGAAGCCGAAGATCTCAGCCGGTGCCTCAACGGTGCCGGCTGCCTGGCCCTGGTTATCGGTAACGTTCAGAGTAACGTTTGCCATGATTTATCAGGCTCCCTTCACTGCCGAACGGACGAGAACGATGCTGCCCTTCGGGCCCGGAATGGCGCCCTTGATGGCGAGAACACCGTTCTCAACATCCGACGAAACGATGGTGAGGTTCAGCGTGGTGTTGGTCGCATGACCCATGCGGCCAGCCATACGCTTGCCCTTGAGGATACGGCTCGGGGTGGCGCATGCGCCAACGGAGCCAGGACGACGCTCGTTCTTGTGAGAGCCGTGGGAACGGCGATAGGACTTGAAGCCCCAGCGCTTGATGGTGCCGGCGAAGCCCTTGCCCTTGGTGGTGCCGGTCACATCGACCACGGCGCCTTCCGGGAACAGTTCGGCGGTCAGTTCCTGACCCGGCTCGAACTCTTCGGCGTTGTCGGTACGGACTTCAGCGAGGTGACGACGCGGGGTGACACCAGCCTTGGCGAAGTGGCCGGCGAGCGGCTTGGTCACCTTGGTCGGGTCAACCTGGCCGTAGCCAAGCTGGACGGCCTTGTAGCCGTCGGATTCTTCGGACTTGACAGCGGTCACCACGTTGGTGGAGACGTCAACGAGGGTCACAGGAACGAAGAAACCGTTCTCGTCCCAGACCTGAGTCATGCCGAGCTTCTTACCCAGCAGTGCAGTGCGATTAGACATAATGGTTCCCTCCTCCCTTACAGCTTGATCTCGATGTTCACATCAGCGGGCAGATCAATGTGCATGAGGGAGTCCACGGCCTTCGGGGTCGGGTCCACAATGTCGATGAGACGCTTATGAGTGCGCATCTCGAAATGCTCGCGAGAATCCTTGTACTTGTGAGGAGAACGGATAACAACAAACACGTTCTTCTCGGTCGGGAGCGGAACCGGGCCAACCACAGTTGCACCCGCGTTCGTCACCGTTTCGACGATCTTCTTCGCCGATTGGTCGATGACCTCATGGTCATAGGACTTAAGCCTGATGCGGATTTTCTGTCCCGCCATTGCCTTCCGCCCTTTCTAGCGATTCGTTAGTTACTGTTTACCAGCCTGCTTTATCAAAGGGCACCGGCGCAGAAGACCCCCGGAACCGTGGAAGTTCCGTGGCCATACCACATCAGTGCGCAGCCATTCGATCTATCACCCAAGTGACGTACCGTGCCGCGCTCGCTTTTTTAATTCCAATTTGCGAGCCCTAAAATCAGGCAACTTCTTTATTTAAGCATCAGGGGCGAACATAAGTAATTCCGCGCGTGTCGCCGCATACCGTCAGATCAAAGCGACGATGTTGAGCACGAGCGAGACGATGCTCGTCACGAATTCCGTCATGCCCACGACCAGCGGTTTCACCGCGCGCCTACGTGCGATCAGAGGCAATGCAACGGCACGCATCAGCAATATCGCCGACAACGCGACCATATATCCGTTGCCGTCGGCAATCCACCATGACAGCATCGCGGCATGCCAGATCCAGGAAGCCGCGACGTATTGCCATCTGCCCCGCTCCCGAATCATCGTTTTCACGAACAGCACCGAACCGAACTGCACCGTGAAGAACATCAGGAACAACGATGTTCCCGATGCGGTGAGATACGGAATGCGCGGAGCATCCACGCCGTAACAGAACGTCAATACCGGCATCAGGCAGGCTGCCGCCACCGCAACGGCGTTCGACCACAGCGAGCGTTCCTTGCGAATCCACGAGGCGTAGAACGAAACGGCCGCGAGAATCGCAATCGGAGGAGCCCAAGCGAGAATTCCTGGATGCAGCGCCACAAACGGCAGGCCTATCAAGCAAAGCGCGATGCAGTACACCAGCGGCTGCATCATCCAGCGTCGGGCGCAATGCGATTTGAACCAACGCGCGGCGGAGAATTGCACGCAATAGCACAGCAGCCAGCAGATCAGCAGCCACCACGTCGTCCATGAGAATCCCGCTTGAATCCAGGCCAGCACGATTCCGGCCATGGCCGGTGAGAGCGCCATCACCAACGCTCCCGGCTGCCCTGGCAACCAGGCACGTGCTCCTCCCCTTCTTCGAATTTGGCCAGGTCGTTGATTCGTGGTTTCGCTCATGCAACCACGATACGAAAAAACACACGTGAAATCCAGACCCATATCCAAGCCCATTGCATCTGAAGCCATACAAACGGCAAGGAGCCCGGCCGGAAATATTCCCGACCGGGCTCCTTACGAACCGCCCCTTATATACGGGCGCACACTATGTAGACGCGACGCACCTTGTATATGAGCTGGGTTCACGCGAACCTCACGCGCGCTCGGAGGCCTCCTCAGTGGCGGCCTCGCCCTGACGCTGGACGCGCAGCTTGTGGCCTTCCTCCTGGCTGACACCGTAGTAGGCCGCGATGGCGATGTCCTTCATATCTTCGATCTGCGGGATACGCGGGTTCGCCGGCGCGCACTGATCCTCGTACGCACGCATGCCGATCTGCTCGAGGACGGACCAGAAGTAATCCTCATCAACGCCGCATTCCTGGAAGCTCTTGTTCATGCCGAGCTTGTTGTCGCGGTAATCCTCGACGGCCTTGGCCAGGTTCTCCACGCCTTCGGCCGGGGTCTTGCCCGGGTCGATGCCGAGGTTCTTGGCGATTTCCTGGTAGCGTTCCGGTGCGATGTACTTGTTGTACTTCGGCCAGCTGGTCGGTTCTTCCGGAATGGAGCCGTTGTAACGGATCACGTACGGCAGCAGGATGGAGTTGGTACGGCCGTGGGCCACGTGGCACAGAGCGCCGATGGTGTGGGACATGCCGTGGCACATGCCGAGGAATGCGGAGCCGAAGGCCATGCCGGCCATGGTCGCGGCGTTGTGCATCTTCTCCTGGGCCTTGGTCTTGTCCTCGCCCGGCTCGCCGTTGACGGATTCGGCCAGGTTGTCCCAGATCAGCTTGGCCGCGTGCAGCGCCATGCCGTCGGTGAAGTCGTTGGCGTACACGGAGACGTACGCCTCGAAGGAGTGGGTCAGGGCATCGAAGCCTGCATCGGATGCCAGCTTGCGCGGCTGGGTGCGGGCCAGGACCGGATCGACGATGGCCACGGACGGAGTCAGGGCGTAGTCGGTGATCGGGTACTTGTATCCGGTCTTGTGGTCGGTGATCACTGCGAACGGAGTGACTTCGGAACCGGTGCCGGAGGAAGTCGGGATGCACACGAGCTTGGCCTTCTTGCCCAGCGGCGGAATCTTGAAGGCGCGCTTACGGATATCGAAGAACTTCTCGCGAACGTCGGAGAAGGAGATCTCCGGGTGCTCGTACAGCAGCCACATGATCTTGGAAGCGTCCATCGGGGAGCCACCGCCGACTGCGATGATGGTGTCCGGCTCGAACTCCTCGCGCATCATGGCGGCGCCGCGCTCGACGGTCTCGACGCTCGGCTCCGGCTCGACGTAGTCGATGATACGGAAGGTCACGCGGTTGGAACGTGCGCGCAGCTGGTCGATGATCTTGTCGACCACGCCGAGCTGCTCCATGACCTTGTCGCACACGATGACGGCCTTTTCGATGCCGTACATGTCACGCAGGTACTTGACCGCGTTCGGCTCGAAATAGGTCTTGGCCGGAATCTTGAACCACTGCATGTTGTTGTTCCTTCGAGCGATGCGCTTGACATTGAGGAGGTTGACGGCCTGGACGTTGCCGGACACGGAGTTTCCGCCGTAGGAGCCGCAGCCCAGGGTCAGGGACGGTGCGATGGCGTTGTAGATGTCGCCCACGCCGCCCAGGGAGCTCGGGGAGTTCCAGATGATACGGCATGCGTGCATGCGCTGGCCGTATTCGCGGACCAGGGCCTGGTCGTTGGTGTGGATGGCAGCGGTGTGGCCTGCGCCGTGCTTGAGCATCTCTTCGCACATCTTGAAGCCGTCTTCCTTGTTCGGGCTCTTGATCACGGCCTGAACGGGGGCGAGCTTCTCCATGGTCAGCGGCTCGTTCTCACCGACTTCCTTGCATTCCGCGGCGAGGATGGTGGCGTCGGCCGGAATCTCGAAGCCTGCGGCCTTGGCGATGTACTGCGGGGACTTGCCCGGAACCATGGAGTTGAGGACCGGCTTGTTTCCGGAGTAGGAGGTGCAGCCGAACATGTACTGCTCGAGCTTGGCCTTCTCCTCATCGTTCACGAAGTAGGCCTTGCGGTGCTTCAGTTCCTTGATGAGCGGATCGTAGATGTCCTTGTCGGCGATGATGGCCTGCTCGGTCGCGCAGATCATGCCGTAGTCGAAGTGCTTCGACAAAATCAGATCGTTGGCGGCACGCACGACGTCGACATCCTTGTCGATGTAGGCCGGAGCGTTGCCTGCGCCGACGCCGAGGGCCGGCTTGCCGGAGGAGTACGCGGCCTTGACCATGCCCGGACCACCGGTCGCCAGAATGGTGGCGATGCCCGGGTGCTTCATCAGCGCGCCGGTGGCTTCGATGGACGGATGTTCGATCCACTGAACGCAGTTCTCGGGAGCGCCGGCTTCGATTGCGGCGTCACGCACGATCTTCGCGGCCTCGACGGAACACTTCTGTGCGCCCGGATGGAAGCCGAAGATGATCGGACAGCGGGTCTTCAGCGCGATCAGGGACTTGAAGATCGCGGTTGCGGTCGGGTTGGTGACCGGGGTCACGCCGGCGACGACGCCCACCGGTTCGGCGATCTCGTCGATGCCGAGCACGTCGTCCTCGCGGATGATGCCGACGGTCTTCTGACCGGCGAGATAGTTGGTCACGTGCTCGCAGGCGAAGATGTTCTTGGTGGCCTTGTCCTCGACCAGACCACGACCGGTCTCCTCCACTGCCATCTTGGCGAGCACCAGGTGCTTGTTGAGGGCCGCCACGGAAGCCTTGGCCACAATGCGGTCGACCTGCTTCTGATCAAGCTTTTCGAACTCGTCGAGAGCCTTCAGGCCATTCTTCACCAGAGCGTCAACCTCGGCCTGCGCGGCCGCTGCCTTCTCTTCCGGAGTCGGCTTGGTCGGCTCTTCGTTCTTCTTTGCGTCTGCCACTTGAAGTCCTCCTTGATTCTTGGGGGTTGCAAAGTAGTTTTCATTTATTCCCGCCTGCCGTAATGGCACACGGACGCGTTGCTGGGCACATGTTGTGACCTGAGTCACAATATACTCGAGAAAAAACGCGTTGTATACTCTTCGTCGTGTCGTGAGTTTAATGTTACTTTTTTATCTTTTTTTGTTCGATTAATACTTAATTTCGCACATTTTTCAGAAAAATATAGTTATTTTGACGCTTTTTGTTCATTCTGAGTCAACTTAATGAACAGTCCGAAATCGGTTCTACTTAATACTTTTATTAAAGCCATTTCTTTTTGTTGTAATTTTGAGCAAACTTTATGCAAATACTTTTATAAAGTATGATTGGAGGGCAACCCATCTCCACCCGCAAAAGGAGCGAAACATGAATGCCACGCCGGCCATGGTCATGAAGGAACTTAATAAAAGGGCTCTGACCAAATATCTATATACGTATGGTCCGGCCACCAAGCAGATGATGGAGAGGGAACTCGGGCTGAGCCTGCCGACGATCACTCAGAATCTGCGAATCCTCGAAAAAGAGGGTCTGGTGGGCAAAGGCAAGCAGTTGCAGTCCACCGGAGGCAGAAAAGCGCAGACCTTCGTGTTCGAATCCCGGTGCAAAGCGGCCATCGGCGTCTCCATGCGACCCAATGACCTGAACCTGCGCGCGGTCGATCTGCACGGCAATGTCATCGCGAAGCAGCGCATCACGCTCCACTATCAAAACACCGACGCATACTATCGGCGAATCGGAGACATCATCAGCGCATTCGCCATGAAG
>CAVBVU010000080.1:0-7825 GCA_963598975.1 Anaerovoracaceae bacterium | reverse complement strand
GCCGCGAAGTCCGAGGCGGAAGCCGCGATCAGCGTGGTCGTGGCCGACAGCGAGCTGGGTGAGCCTCCGGCAAAGCGCAAGTGACGGCTTAAACCGAAGTTGCGGTAAATTTCGGTGAGTCGCAATAAATTGCGATGAACCGCAGTGAGCCGCAATACGAAAAGCCGCCATTGCAAGGCGATTCAAACAATCGCTTCGCAATGGCGGCTTTTTGTATGCTTTTATAATCCTATAACCGCAATCAACCCGCAATCAACCCGCAATCAGGCGAAGATATCAAGCACTCCCGGGTCTCCCCTGCATCGGCGATGCGCTTATGGCGGCGCTTCGCCTCGGTGACCACGAATTCACGGTACATCTCCGCGATCTCCGGATCCAGTCCCGCTGCGGTGGCGATGCCGTGCAAACGTTCGATCTGCTGTTCCTCACGCTTGTAATCGGCCGGGGCGAAGCCCGCTTGCGCCTTGAGCACACCCACTTGCGATGTGTACTTGAATCGTTCCGCAAGCAGCGAGACAATGGCAGTGTCGACATTGTCTATCGACTGGCGTAGCGCATCTATCTTCGCTACGGCCTCGGCTACTTCCGGATTCCCCTGCGCGGTGGTTTCGTCGATGACGGTTTCGGTTTCGGTATTCTCTGCTGGCCGGAGCCAATCGTGTTCACTATCGCTCATAGGTACAAGACTAACGCGTGAATGTCACTTGGAGAAGTAACGCTTCAGAACGACGGTCGTTTCCGTGTTGGCGGACACCGTGCAACGGATGTTATCCACCAATTCCTCAAGCTTGGCCGGCGATCCCGCGCGCACGGTAAGCAGGTAGTTGGATGAACCGGTCACCGAATCGCATGATATGACGCCATCGATGGCGTGCAGCATGTCGGGAATCTTGGATTCCTGGGCGTAATCGGTCGGCGTGACCGATACATATGCGGTTACGCCCAATCCACGCTTCTCGTTGTCGATGACGGCACGATACCCGAGAATCACACCTTTGCGCTCCAACTTCTGCACGCGCGACTGCACCGCCGAAACCGATAGTCCGGTAGCTTCCGAGAGCTGCGCGAGCGTGGCACGACCGTCCTGTTCCAGAATGGCGATGATTGTCTCATCAATGTCGTCGATCTGGAACGCAGCGGCATGCACGTTCCCCGAAGCGGCACTGTTATCTGCCATATATAGACCCCTCCTTGATAAAGTCCCCCAACTTTACTGCCTGACGTCTTCGACACATCAGTGCCAAAAACATACGCAGCACCTATGATGTCATCCTTTACCATACCCACCCCAAGTCACATGAGAGCGCATGAAAGGGAGATTTTTGCAGTCAGTTCTTTAATCCCCTTTTGTTGGAGAAATTATGTTTACGACAATCACCATACGTATTCATATTTTTTATGATGATTACTTTTCTTTATCGTATTTTTTCCGTGTATCTTAATTGTTTTCAATACGAATGAACGGTGTCCGTAAAGTGACACAGGCAAAATGATTCCGATAAAGAGGTTCCGGCAAAACGGTTCCAGCAAAACGATACGATTGAAAATTCCAATCGAAGAATTCCAATCGAAAACTCCAGCCGAAAAGCAAAAGGACCGCATGCGCGAAAGCATACGGTCCCGGGTGCAAAGCGTTACACCAGCACGTTAGTTGGCGTTGTTCGCGTTGCCGCTCTGCTGAATCAGCGACGCCATGAAATCACGGTTGGTGGCGGTCTTCTTCAAACGCGGTACAAGCGTCTGATAGGCCTGCTCCGGCTCAAGGCCGCCCAACAGACGACGCAGGCGATAGATGATCGGCAGTTCCTGCGGATCAGTGATGAGCTCCTCGCGGCGGGTGCCGGACGCGTTCACATCGATGGCCGGGAACAGTCGCTTGTCAGCGAGTTCACGGCTCAGGCGCAGTTCCATGTTGCCGGTTCCCTTGAACTCTTCGAAAATCACCTCATCCATCTTGGAACCGGTCTCCACCAGAGCGGAGGAGATGATGGTCAGGGATCCGCCGTTCTCGATGTTTCGCGCGGCGCCGAAGAACTTCTTCGGCGGGTACAGCGCCTGGGCGTCCACACCGCCGGACAGGATGCGTCCGGACGCCGGAGCCGCGATGTTGTACGCGCGGGCAAGACGGGTCATGGAATCAAGCAGCACCACAACGTCCTGGCCGAGTTCCACGAGACGCTTGGCGCGTTCGATGGCAAGCTCAGCGACAGTGGTGTGGTCGGATGCCGGACGGTCGAAGGTGGAGGAAATCACCTCACCCTGCACGGTACGCTCCATGTCGGTGACCTCTTCCGGACGCTCGTCCACGAGCACGACCATCAGGTGCACTTCAGGATTGTTGGTGGCGATGGCGTTGGCGATGTTCTGTAGCGTGATGGTCTTGCCGGCCTTCGGCGGGGAGACGATCAGGCCGCGCTGTCCCTTGCCGATCGGAGCGACGATGTCGATGAGACGACCGGTCAGCTTGTTGGGCACGGTCTCCTGCTTGAGGCGCTCCTGCGGATACAACGGGGTCAGCTTGTTGAACTGCGGACGATTCTGCGCTTCCTCAACGCTCATGCCGTTGATGGAATCAATCGACTGCAGCGGCACGAACTTCTGACGCTGGTTGCGACGATCGCCCTCGCGCGGAGCGCGGATGGACCCGTGCACGGCATCGCCCTTGCGCAGGCCGTACTTCTTGACCTGGCCCATGGAGACATACACGTCGTTCGGTCCGGGCAGGTATCCGGAAGTACGCACGAACGCGTAGGATTCCAGCACATCGACGATGCCCGCGACCGGAACGAGGTCCTCCTTCGGCTCCTCGTGGCGCTGCTCGCGTTCCATATGCTGATCGTGATCATTACGGTCCTGGCGGTCATTGCGTTCGTTACGATCCAGACGATCGTTACGGTCGGTACGCTCATTGCGGTCGTTACGGTCGGCAGTGCGTCCGCGGCGGTCGTCGCGATCGCCGTACTCGCGGTCACGTCCACGCATGCGGCGTCCGCGACGTTCCATGCGATCGGCGTTACGGCCGCGTCCGCGACGGTACTCACCGTCCTCTGCATCATCGTTATGAGCGGCGTCGGCATCGTTCTGCGTCGGCAGCGTGGCGAGGATGTCGTCCAGATCGCGCACGACGTCCTCCCCCTTCGTTTCCTCCACAGCGCGGCGGCGACGGCGAGGCTCGCTGTCGGAATCGTCGTTGCGGCGGTGACGGCGCTCCTCCTGCTTCGGTGAGGCGTCGTCAAGTCCCAGCTCGGCCAGAAGGTCGTTGCCGGCTTCGTCATCACGACGGCGACGGCGCTTCGGAGCCTCATCCAGTGCGTCGAGCACGTTCACCGCGGAGAGGATATCCCCCTCCACGCTCTCGGCGTGCTGCTCGGTGCGCTGCGGCTTCCTGCGGCGCTCATTGCGATCAGCCTGGTTGCCGCGATCGCGTTGCTGGTTCTTCGGCTTGCTTTCGGAGGAGTCTTCCTTCTTCTTGGGCTCCTCGGGTTGCTTTTCGGCTTCTTCCGCCACGACTGCGGTGTCTTCGGCGGGAGCTACGGCAGCGGACTTCGGCGCACGCACGGTGACGCCGGCCGGAGCATCGCCGCCGGAGCGGGCGGCCTGCAGCGTTGCGATGAGTTCGGGCTTGCGCATGGTGGAGGTACCGCGAAGTCCCATCTGCTTTGCGAGCTCCTTGAGCTCAGGCAATTTCATATCTTCAAGATTCGGGCTGGTTGCCACTTGTTATGCCTTTCCTTGGCCTTGCCGGCGCACGCCTGCAACGGCTTAAAAAAGAGAATCGGAAAATCCGCTCGATGAACGTCCGTGGTGACATCTCACCCCCATCGGACGTAGGTAACTTTACAACGCCGCCCAGACCAAGGCAAACAGGCATCGAAAAAGCCCGTCGGACGCTGCCGGACGGGCTTGGAAACAGGTCTCGTCAACCACGGATTCGACCTTCCGACCTTCCGAAGGGGTTTTCCGGAAGGTCTTCGGGGTTATTTCTCCTCGTGGTAGGACTTGTCGGTGTTCACGGACCACACGTTCTTCTTGGAGGTCTTGCCGGACTTGATATTTCCGACCGCCTCGATGGCCGTGGCCATGGAGTGGTCCATGTTGTTGTAGCGGTGCTGACCGTTACGTCCCACGCAGTAGAGATTGCCGAAGGAATCGAGGTATTCCACGAGTTCTGGCATACGATCGTAGGTGTCGAAATAGGCCGGATACGCCTTCTTGACGCGTTCGCGATGCGAGTCGAGCACGTCTTGGGGTCCGTTGATCACCTGCATGCGGGTGAGCTCCTGAATGGCGAACTTGGTGGCGTCCTCATCCGACATGTTCCAGAAGGAATCGCCTTCCTCGCAGAAGTATTCGAGGCCGATCCACACGGTGTCGTCGACGTCGTTGACCAGATACGGGCTCCAGTTGTTGAAAATCTGCAGACGGCCGACCTTGTAGCCCGGATCCTGAACGTAGATCCAGCAGTCCGGCACGATCGGCGGATTGCCGAGGGTCGGGATGTCGGTGGCGTTCTTCAGTCGCATGTGCTTGACGAGCAGACCGACGGTAACGAAGTCGCGGTACGGCAGGCCCGTGGCAATTTCGGTCATGTCCTTCGGAGCCGGCTTGTCGGAGGCGTCGACCGCTTCGATCAAATCCTTGACCGGCATGGAGGAAATGAAGTCGTCCGCGGCCAGTTCGGTGCGGTTGCCTTCGGAATCCACATATACGACGGAACCGATCTTGCCATTGGCCTGACGGATCTCCACCACGTTGGCGTCGGTGATCACCTTCACGCCAGCGGCCTCGCAGTTGGCCTCAACGGTCTCCCACAGCTGGCCCGGACCATACTTCGGGTACCAGAATTCCTCGATGAGCGAGGTTTCGACCTCGGAATTGTCACGCTTCTTCGGCATGAGCTTGGCGAAGGCGTTCTTCAGCACGCCCATGATGCTCAGGCCCTTGACGCGCTGCGCGCCCCAGTCGGCGGAAATCTGGGAGGGATGACGGCCCCACAGCTTCTCGGTATAGCCTTCGAAGAACATGGAATACAGCTTGCGGCCGAAACGGTTGATATAGAAGTTCTCAAGATTGGTTTCCGGCAGCTTGTGCACCATCGACTTCAGATAGCTGAAACCGGCGACCAGCGTCAGCTTCGGCCCCATGGCCTTCAGCGTGTTGGGGGTCAGGGAAATCGGGTAATCGAAGAAATGACGGTTCCAGTAAATACGAGACACGCGGTGACGTTTGAGCATCACCTTGTCTTCGACTTCCGGATCCGGACCGCCCGGCTCCATGTCGTGCTCACGTCCGAGCTTCTTGTCGTCATAACTGGGGGCGCCCTGCAGCGGCAGGACCTCCTTCCACCAGTCCATAACGCGTTCGTCCTTCGAGAAGAAACGATGGCCGCCGATGTCCATACGGTTGCCGCCATGCTTGACGGTACGGGAGATGCCACCGAACTCACGGGTGGCTTCCAGCACGGTCACGTCATATTTCTCGGAGCCACCGTCCTTGACGAGCTCCCACGCAGCAGTCAAGCCTGCAGGACCACCGCCGATAATCACCACGGATTGCTTTTGCGTCACTTTAGGTCTCCTTATAAAAACAAATCCCAGACAGTCTATCGGAAGGCACGGAACCTCACACCGCATGTGTGCGCATGCACACAAAACTAACCCCTTGGAGTGAAGCCGCACATGCCAGACCGTGTTTTTTCACCGGCATTTTCATGCCGAAGTCGCCAGCAACCAACTTCCATATATGCGTTCAATTCCCGTATATCGCAATGCACATACGTATGGTGCCGCCTTCCCACAGTAGGAAAACGGCACCACAGGCACAATCTGAAAACAAGCGGACTCGCGTCGAAAACGAGCCGAATCAGTGGATGTCGTCCGGAATGTCGATATCGGTTTTCTGCACTTCCTCGACGTTCACGTCCTTGAAGGTAACGATACGCACGTTCTTGACGAAACGGCTGGAACGGTACACGTCCCACACCCAAGCGTCGGTCAGCCGCACGTCGAAATACACGTCCTGCCCTGCGGAACGCACGTTGAAATCGACCTTGTTGGCAAGATAGAAACGCCGTTCCGTCTCCACGACGTAGGTGAACAGTTTGATGACGTCGCGATACTCCTTATACAACGCCAGTTCGGCGTCGGTTTCATAATTGTCGAGATCCTCGGCGCTCATCACTTACCTTCCATGTCACGCTTGCGGCCACGGCCAAGCGTGCGCCACCAAGCTTCCTTCGATGTCTTACGTTCCTCCGAAGCGTACGGCCAGCTCTCTTCGACGTCGCCTTTCACAGGGCCGTCGCTGTCTTCCTTGAAATCTTGTTCGGCGGCTGCATCGGTGCGCGGAGAATCGTCATCATCCTTCCGGATATCAACCGACTGTACGGATCGGACCCTCTGAAGCTGCTCCTGCAGAGCCTGCTGAAGCTGTTCGTCCACGGAATCGCCATCGTCCTTCTTGTTGATCTGAATGGCGATCGAATGCTCGCGAGCGCTCAACGCTTCCTTGACGCCGGGATTGTCTTCAATCAGGTGCATGCCGAACGCGTCGAGGGAGCGGATCGGATCGTATTCGTCGGCCAGCGTGTCCATGACGATCAGGTCCTGATAACGATTCTGGGATGCGTTCCACAGTGCGTCGCGGGAACGGCCTGACGGCACGAATCCCAGCGACTGGTATACGGATACGGAACGCGTGTTCTGCTCCGGAACGGCGACCCAGATGCGGTGCATGCCTAATCCGGCGGGTTCCGGCGCGAAACCGTAGGTCATGACGCGCGGCATGATGTCACGCGAATAGCCACGACCGCGGAAGTCCTTGCCGAGCACCACCTGGATGCGGGCGGAACGGGCCCAGCCGTCAATGTCGATCAGGAAGATCATGCCGATGACGTTGTTGGAGGATGCAGCGTCGATTTCGCCGTCTCCATCGTGATCCGCTTCCGTGATGATGGACCAGGCTACCGTGCGGCGGAATTCCGGGTCCCCCACTCCGGATTCGCTCGGCTTTTCGCCGTTGCTCCAAGCCACGGAACGATGCACCCACGCGTGGACCGCACCGCGTTCGGCAACACGGTCCTTGCCGGTGATGCCGGACGCACCGACGTACGCTTCGATGGTGTCCATGCGGCTCAGGTCTTCGACCCTGGCCGGGCGCAATCGCACCATCTCACCTTTGATTGACGGAATGACGAGCTGTGCAGGAAGTTCTCGCGATACGTTCGCTGCCGTCGCTTCAACATTCTCTGGCATGATTCTTTCCCCCATGTCATTCGGTTGTGGCTGCTGCCGCAACCCATTACCGACGGTATTGTACTCGACTGTGGAAAGGCTGGGAAGCAAAATCGACATTTCCGCCAAAAATCATCGAAAACGCTTCCTGAGACGGTCCGTCTCAACTTGCGAACGCTGCCATGTACCGGTTTCTCAGGGCACATCCAGTGAAAACGCACGGAATTTGGCAGGATATGCATACGCCGTACAGCCGTACAGCCGTATATGAGAGGCGCGCGAGATGCGTATACGAAAAACCTCTCGTTTTCCGACGTTTCAAAACATTGGAGAATGTTGTAAAACGTCGGAAAACGAGAGGTTATCTAAGCTCGTTTACGGCTCGATTTCAGCGATTGTCTTACTCGCCTACTTGATCTTGCCCATAACAATCTTGGTCACGGCCTTCGCATCGGCCTGGCCGCGGGTCGCACGCATGACGGCGCCGATGATCGCGCCCATCGGCTTCATATTGCCGCTCTTGAGCTTCTCGACGATATCCGGATTCGCAGACATAGCCTCGTCAACGGCCTTCTCGAGAGCGCCATCGTCGG
>CAVBVU010000079.1:0-7897 GCA_963598975.1 Anaerovoracaceae bacterium | reverse complement strand
CTGCTCCGGCCTCACCTTGGCCGAATAAGCCAGCAGCATGGCGATCGCGTCGGAAGCCTTGAATGCGATATCGTCGACGGCCGCGCCGGACGGAGCGCCTGCGGAAGCCGGCTGAACGGGTGCGGCGGGCGCGGTTTCCGCAGCGGGTGCAATGGAAGCAACTGGCTCAACGGAAGCGGCAGAAGCGGCAACCGAAGCTGCGGCAACCGTCGAAGCCGCGGCGGAATCGTCGGCAGCATTATCGGGAACGAGTGAATCGGTATCGGTCATGTATACGCGGCCTTCATCACGCCCAACGTTGTAAACCGTCACGTCGCAACCCGAGAACTGCGGCAATCGCAAGGTCTTGGCGCCAAGATTGGCGAGCGTCGGAGCGTTGCCGAGACCGACCTCGACATACTCCTCAACGCCGCAGCCGCCCTGTTCCGCAGAGGAGAACAGCAAAGCCTGGGTCTCGATCCAGCGCACCGGCGAAGCGAACTGCCATGACAACAGTTCGGTGAGCAGCAGCCTGCCGAGCTTCTGGTCGTCTTCAGCGTATGAATCCCATATCTTCGGATCGTTCAGCGCCTGTTCGATGCGTTCGGATGGCACGACTTCGAGGATCTTCGCGGCGAATTCCTTCGTCATCTCGAACGGAACCGCCACAAGGTTCGGAATGTAGCGCCCTTCCAAACGGCCACGGTAATCGATGTATTCGGGAAGCAACGCGTCGAGCTTGTCACGGAATTCCGGCACTCCCTTGCGCAGCAGCGTGGAGTGGAACGGCACATCGATGCCCGGCACGAGCATGAATGCGGGCTTGCCGCCGTACTGGGCCGCGCGGCATGCGGAATCGGCCTGCAACGCCTTCAGTCCCGCGATGGTTCCGGCCACCGCGTACTGCTGGCCCGCCAGATTGTAGTTCACGATCTGCAGGAATTCGCCGGATTCCTTGGCTACGGATTCCACGTATTCGCGTACACCATCATCCCCCACGCCGAACTGGTTCGGACGTAGCGCGCCCATACGGTAGTTCGAACGGCCACACTCGTCTCGTTCGATGAGATGGTGCATGGTGGAGCCGCGGTGGAACACAAGTTCAAGCACGGTTTCCAGCGGAATCACGTCAGCGAAGGAGCTGAGCGCGTTGTATTCGCCCAAGGAATGGCCGGCGAAGTAGGCGGGCCAGATGTCCGCTCCGGCTTCACGCAGTCGCGCGGTCTGGGCGAAGGCCACGGTGGCGAGCGCCACCTGCGTGAACTGGGTGAGGTTGAGCAGGCCTTCCGGATGGCGGTAGGTCACACCGTTGGCGCTCAGTTCCTTGGGGTTGTCCCGCACGACGGCGAGGATCGAGAATCCGAGTTTGTTGCGTGTAAGGCGGTCGGCACGCTCCCACACGTCTCGCGCGGCAGCGGATTTCGCGCGTTCGTCGAGCACCATGCCCTGCTGCTGAATGCCTTGGCCAGGGTAGACGAACGCGGTTTTCGGCGCGCGGACGATCGCGGTGGCACGCGATACGATCTGTCCGGCGATGCGGCTGGTCACTTCCAGGACCATGCCGGCGTGTGCCACGCGGCCGACTCGTTCGACCGAGATTTCCACTTGGTCTCCGAGCTGTACCATGCCGTACATGTTGTAGGTCCATCCGGCTATCTCATAGTGCGCGCCCTTGGCGTCGAGCGCCTGCACCGCATGCTGTGCCGTCGCGGACAGCCACATGCCGTGCACCAGCGGGGCTTCGAGGCCTGAAACGGCCGCTCCCCTGTGGGAGGTGTGGATGGGGTTGAAGTCGCCGGACGTGCGTGCGAACGCGGTCATTTCGTTCGGGGCCGTCACCTTGATTCGGCGCAGCAGGCGGCGCGGCGTGCCTTCGATCTCGCTTTCGATGCCGCCGTAGTCCGGTGCCTGCGGAGGCAGCGCATCGGAGTAGGCGCGGCCGCGGATTGCGAATCGTTCCGTTTCGACGGCCAGCAGCGTGCCGTCTTGCGTACGGTGTTCCACGTGGATGGTCACGACGCGGCCGGATGCGGATTCGAAGTAGTCTTCCGCCCAGCTGGTGAGGTTGATCTTCTCGCCGGTATGTTCGAGCAGTTCGTCCTCGCTTGTTTCGAGGCGTACGAGATGGTCGAGGTGCACCGCGTTGAGCAGGCCTTCGATCACCGGGAAACCGTTCACATATACGGATCCGAGGGCCGCGTAGATCGCCGGCCATGCCGGTCCCACGAGCGCGTCCGGCGCGATTCGCGAGGGCACGAGTTCGCTCGGCACCGCGCCTCCGGTGGCGGCTTCATGGTCGAATCCCAGGTTGGCCGACAGCGTGTAGCTTGCGTGCGCTTCGCCGAACGGGCGTTCGTCGACGTTGTTCGTGTCCTGCGCCGGTTCGATGGCCGGCATTTCGGTGAGCTCGTCTCCCGTGATCGCGGTGTTGCCGATTCCCGCAGTGGCGGCCAGCATGCGGTACACATGTTCCGGCAGCCGGTCGCGGTCCACCACCGGGAACAGTCCGGCCTTGCTTGCGTCCACGTTCAGCGGAATGACGATATCGCGCACGGCATGCTTCGATGCGCCGCCGTCGGGGTCGCCGTCCCAGAAGGTGTCGAGATGGATGTCGAGATCGTAGCGTTCGACGGTCCTTTCGGCCGACACCTTACGGATCTCGTAATGTTCGTCCGACAGGTCGGTGCCGTATGCGGGGTTGGCCATGAGATGGCCCACCCACGAGATGTTCGGGGACTTGCGGATGAATTCTTCGGCGCTGGCCGCGGAACCGAGTTGCGCGAACACGGTTTCCTTCACACCGTTGTCGGCGCCGTCATTCATACCACCATCCGCAATGCGGTCGATCATCGCGTGTTCGAACCGTCCGAGGATGTCGGCTATCGGCTCGTCCACGGTGGTGATGCCGGCAACGGAGATCGGTCCCGGAATGATGCGCACGGAATCCGCGGAATATCGGGAATCCTCGGACTGCCACAACTGGTCCTGACCCCACCAGCGCAGCAGGTCGTTGTCGATCACCGGCACGAACGGCATCGGCTTGGGGTATTCGCGCACGAGCGTCGGAAACCAGGACTCGTCCATCGGGGTGATGGTCAGTTCACCGGCCTGCGGATAGGCTTCGGCCAGTTTTTCGATCGCCGCGTTCGGATCGGATTCGACGCTGGCCCTAGACGCGAACAATGATGCGAATTCGCCGCTTTCCTGTTCCCTGACTCGCGCTTCGATGCGCTGCAGCAGATGCAGGAAGCGGTCGGCGTAGGTTTCGTCCGCCCACGGGAACGCGAGGTCGGCGAATCGTTGCGCCCACTGCAGGTAGCTCATGGTTTTCAGATCGCCGAAGTACGGCTTGGCCGTGGCGTTGAGCGCTTCGATGATCTCCTCACGACGGCTTTCCAGCTCCTCCGGATGCTTCATCACGCGCACCAGCAGACGGCCGCACCGTGCGGAGGAGTTCTCCAGCTCGTAGATGTCGGCATGCAGGTGGCTCAGACCGGAGGTGACGCCTCCCCTGGCCTCGCCGCTCGGCACCCACTGCTCGCCCAGCGGCGCGAACGGGTCGTCATCCGAGGATTTCGCTTCGATTCCCGGGGTTTTGACGAGCATGCGCTTGACTTCGGCGCTGGTATGCGCTTCCTTCGCGGTCATGGCCGCGGTGCCGACGAGCACGCCGTCCACCGGCATGTGCGGACGGTCGTAGGCGACGGACCATTCGCCGGTGATGTAGTCGGCGCCGCGTTCCGGCGTGCCGATGCCGCCGCCGGCCACCAGCACGAGGTTCGTCTGCTCGCGCACTTCGGCATACGTGCTCAGCAGCAGGTCGTCGAGCGATTCCCAGGAATGGTGGCCTCCGGCGGAGCCGCCTTCCACTTCGATGATCACCTTTACGGGGGCCACTTCACGGGCGATGCGGATTACCTGGCGAATCTGTTCGACGGTTCCCGGCTTGAACGCCACGTAGGGAAAGCCCTCGGCATTGAGGGAACGGACAAGCTCCACCGCCTCGTCGAATTCCGGAATGCCCGCGGAGACGACCACGCCGTCGATCGGAGCGCCGCTGGCACGCTTCTTCGGCACGATGCGTTGCGAGCCGAACTGCAGGTTCCACAGGTAGCGGTCCATGAACATGGCGTTGAATTCCACGGTCCGGCCTTCTTCGAGCTGCGATTCGAGTTCGGATACGTGACGGTCGAACACGCTGTCCGTGACCTGGCCGCCGCCCGCGAGTTCCGCCCAATAGCCGGCGTTGGCCGCGGCCGCCACGATCTGCGGATCGACGGTGGTGGGGGTCATGCCCGCCAACAACACCGGGGCCTTTCCGGTGAGTTCGGTGAACGCGGTGCGCACCTTGCTTCCTGCCGGGGTATCGATGACCTTCGGAGTGAATCGCTTCCAGTTCTGGGTGCGCTCCGGCAGAGTCTCCAACGTTGAAAGGGCGCTGCGGTCGGCCATGCTGGAGGCTTCCACCACACCCACGCCGGTGCCTTGGGCCACGGTGGAGAACAGTTTGCCGACGGTGGTTCCCGGGCCGAAATCCAGCACCCACAGGGCGCTCGGATCGGTGGATTCCATCAATGCGCGAACACGGGCGTTCCAATCCACATGGTTCAGCAGCACTTCGGCGGCGAGCTCACGGGCGTGGTCGGCGTCGATCTCACAACGCGAAGCCCATGAAACAACCTGTGAAACAGCGTCGGCCATCAGCGGGCTGTGGAACGGCAGGGTCACGTCAAGATATTCGAGCACCGGATCGAATACGCGTCCTCCACGCACCTTCTCCTCACGTAGCTTGGCCTGACGCTTGTGTTCCTTGGCGACCTCGACTTCGAACGCGGCAAGATCCTCCGGATATCCGGACAATACGTAATGCGTGGCGGAATTCGTGACGGCAACCGCGATCGGCCCACGGGAACCGGCGACGCGTTCCACCAGCGCATTCACCTGGGCGCGCGTGATGTCCTTGACGGACAGCATCGGAGTCGCATTCACACGGCGGGCGGCAATCGCCAGTGTGCGAGCCTGACGGGTGCCGGCGACGCCGATCAGCATGGCGATCGCAAGAATCTCGTCGATGCGCTCACGTGCGGCATCAACGGAACCGGCCTGGCGAATCGCGTCGACCATGTGCACGGCGAGCACGCCTTGGGAATGGCCGAGCACGGCGACCGGATGGGCAACAGCGGGATTGTAGCCGAGTTCCGCCGCGTCGATCAGCGCGCCCAACTGCGTGAGCGCGATTCCCGGAACGCTGGCCGCGGCTTCGGCAGCCGTGCCGAGACGGGCCGGGTTCGCTTCGAAACCGAACAGGTCGACCGGGCGGCCGGTGGTGGCCAGCATCTCGTCGGCGACCGGATACAGCAGCGACTTCGCCGCATGGGCGTGGGCGCGCAGTTCGCCGTCAAGCGTCGGGTCGGCGATCTGGTCGGCGAGTGCCACCGGCCATGGCGTGGATTGTCCTGCGAAGGCGAGCGCGTGCGGCTCTTTGTTCAGTCGGTCGAGAAAGAAGGTGTTCATGATGTTCCTTTACTTGTCTGAAAATCTGAGAAAACGTGGATTTGCAACGATTACAATGGCTGGTTTCCGTGGTGGCGGGGTGATCTGCGGCTGCGTTTTTTGCCGGATAGCAGCTTCAACGCGCCCACGATGGTTTCGCGGGTCTGTTCGGGGTCGATCATGGCGTCGATCTCGCCCATTTCCAGTGAGAGGTTCGCGTTGACGGTGGTGCGTTCGTAGTCGGCCACGTACTTGGCTCTGAGCGCTTCCACGTCTTTGCCGGAATCCTTGGCTTTGCGCAGGTCCTTGCGGTGGATGATGTTCACCGCGCCGGACGCGCCCAGCACCGCTATCTGGCTGGACGGCCACGCGTAGTTGAGGTCGGCGCCTATGGATTTCGATCCCATGACTATGTAGGCGCCGCCGAACGCCTTGCGCAGCACCACGGTCACCAGCGGTACCTGAGCGTTGGCGTAGGCGTAGATCACCTTCGCGCCGCGGCGTATGATTCCCGCATGCTCCTGTTGTGCGCCGGGCTTGTATCCGGGGGTGTCCACCAGGGTGACGACGGGCAGGTTGAACGCGTCGCACAGCCGCACGAACCTTGCCACTTTCTCGGAGGAGTCCACGTCCAGAATGCCCGCGTTGACGTTCGGCTGGTTCGCGACGATTCCCACGGGACGTCCGTCCATGCAGGCGAATCCGACCACCGCCGAGCGGGCGAACAGTTCGTGCACCTGCACGAATTCGCCGTAGTCGGCGATGCAGCGGATCACGTCGAGCACATCGTAGGGCTGGCGGTCGTTGTCCGGAACGACCGTGGCGAGACGCTTGGCCACCTCACGTTCCGCACGGGTGGCGGCGTACGCATAGGTCGGCGGCATTTCGCCGTTGTTGGACGGCAGGTACGAGAGCACGGTACGCGCGTAATCGATCGCGTCCGCCTCGTCCTCGCCCAGGTAGTGGGCCACGCCGGAGGTGGCGTTGTGCACGTAGCCGCCGCCCAGATCGTCCATGCTGATCACCTCGCCGGTGGCCGCTTTGACCACGTCCGGGCCGGTGACGAACATGTTGGAGTTTTCACGGGTCATGATGATCAGGTCGGTCAGCGCCGGACAATAGACGGCGCCGCCCGCGCAAGGGCCGAGAATCAGCGAAAGCTGCGGCACGAATCCGCTCGCATCGCAGGTTTTGCGGAACAGGTGGCCATATTGGGTCAACGCGGCCACGCCTTCCTGGATGCGTGCGCCGCCCGAGTCGATCAGCGCCACGATCGGCACTTTCAGATCGAGCGCCTTGTCCATCAGACGGCATATCTTGCGGCCTTCGGCAACACCCAGCGTGCCGCCGCGCACGGAGAAGTCCTGCGCATAGACGGCCACTTTGCGACCGAACACCTCACCGAATCCGGTGATCACGGCGGCTCCGGCATTGCCGGCGTTGATGTCGCCGCCGCAGAATCGTCCGATCTCCTCGAAGGAACCTGTGTCGAGCAGCAGGTCGAGGCGTTCGCGGGCCGTCAGCTTGCCTTTCACATGCTGGCGTTCGCGTGCTTTCTCCTCGGCTTCGTGCGCGAGTCGCGCGGCCTTTCGCACCGCCGGAGCCGCGGAAGGTTGCGGATCCTGAATCGGGCTTGCGTGCTGGCTTGCGTCTTGGACCGCGGTCGAATCCGTATTCCGAACCGTATTGCGGGCATAAGCCGCGGTCTGGGCCGCGGTCCGTTCCACTGCGGGCATCACGTTCGTGGCGATCATCGCGCACCGCCTTCCGAATCACGTTCGCCGTGTACATCGATGTTCATCAAGGTTTCTCCGGCTTCCACGCCGCTGACCGGACCGACGAAGATCTTCGAGACCTTGCCGTCGACCGGCGCGTACACGTAGTTCTCCATCTTCATGGATTCGAGCACGACCAACAGGTCCCCCTTGGCTACTTCCTGGCCTTCGGCGACGTTGACGCGGGTCACCACGGCCTGCATCGGGCTGGCGATCACGCCGGAATGCCCGTCGTCGTCCTTTTTCCTTTCCACGTGATGCAGGCCCTGGCCCCGCAACGGTTGCACGGCGCGTTTCGCGGTGCGCGACTTGGCTCCGCCCGTCAGGTTGGCCACGATGTCGGCCGGTACAGTGAGCGTGACCCTGCGATTGTCAACTTCGATCACGAAGGTCTCGCTGGCTTCGTCGACCGGCGCAGATCCGGAAGTTCCGGCGGTTCCTGCGATGTCGGCGGAGGCCGGCTGTCCGCCCTTGGCGGAGTCCGCCTCCTTGTTCAGGTACTTGCGTTCCAGCCATTTCGTGCTCACGTTGTATTCCGCGCCGTTTTCCGCGGTGAACTCGTCGTCGGTGAAGATGCGGGCGAACAGTTCCGCCGGAGTCGGCACGCCTTCGACCTTGAGTTCCCCGAGTGCGCGGCGCACACGGGCGAC
>CAVBVU010000078.1:0-8071 GCA_963598975.1 Anaerovoracaceae bacterium | reverse complement strand
AAAAAGCTCGGGCCGCTCATCCTGAAATGGGTGTTGGGTATTTTCGCGGTACTTATCGCGGCGGGAATCGGCCTGTTCGCATACATGTACATCACCACGGAAATCCCGGAACCGGAAAAATTCGCGCTCGCCGAAAAAACCACCGTCTACTATTCCGACGGCACCACTGAAATCGGAAGCTACGCGGAACAAAACCGTGAGATTATCGACTGCGCCGTACTGCCGGATTACGTCGGCAACGCGATCGTCGCATCCGAAGACCGATCCTTCTACACCAACAGAGGCATCGATCTGACGGGCATCGCGCGAGCGCTGTACACCAATCTGACCACAGGAAGCCGTCAAGGCGGTTCGACCATCACGCAGCAGTACGCGGAACGCTACTACCTGGGCGAAACCACCACATATTCCGGCAAGCTCCGAGAAGCGTTCCTGGCCATCAAAATCGCGCAGCAGCAAGACAAGAGCGAAGTGCTGTGCAATTACATGAACACGATCTATCTCGGTCGTGGCGCATACGGCATCCAAGCGGCGGCAAAGGCATACTTCAACAAGGACGCCAAAGACCTGACCCTGGCCGAGGCCGCCATGCTGTCCGGCATCATTCCGGCACCGAGCTCATGGGATCCGGCAGTCGACCAGGAACAGGCGGAGAAACGTTTCAACCGTGTGCTGAGCATCATGGAGGAAGACGGATACATCACGTCCACAGATAAAAGCAACGCCGAGTTCCCTCAAGTAGCGGAACAGCAGCAGAACAACCAGATGGCCGGAGCCAACGGATACCTGCTGACCACCGTGAAGAACGAACTCGTCAATTCGAATGCCTTCACCGCCGACGAACTCGAAACCGGCGGATACAAGATCATCACCACATTCGACAAAACCATGCAGGATGAGATTCAGCAGGTCGGAGACACCCGTCCGGACGGCATGCCGGAAAGCATCGAGGTGGGCGGCATAGCGGTCGATCAATCCACCGGCGCGGTCAAGGCCATGTACGCCGGCAACGATTATCTGACCAAGCAGCTCAACAACGCGACGCAGGCCACGTTCGAACCGGGTTCCACCATGAAACCGTTCGGACTGCTGGGCGCGGCCCAATCGGGCGTGAATTTCAACACCTTGTTCAATGGCAATTCCGGACTCACCTTCGAAACCACTCCGGGAACCACCGCCGAAGTGCCGAACGCGCTTGGCAACAACTGGGGGTACATCAACCTGTACCAGGCCACCGCCAACTCGGTGAACACCGTATTCATGGAAGTGAACGCGCATCTGGGCGCGGAGAACTTCGCGAAGATCGCGCATCAGGCCGGTATTGAGGAAGACATCGACGAAACCACCACGTACAACATTCTGGGCATCAACGCCATCACCGTGTGGGACCTGGCGCAAGGCCACTCCACCATCGCGAACGATGGCGTGAAGAACACCCTGCATGTTGTCGATCGGGTGACCTCCGCCGACGGAACCAAGGAACTGTACAAGACCGCACAGGAAAACCAGCAGGTGTTCGACGCCAACGACTGCCATCTTGTGCAGAAGGCGATGCAGGGCACCACCACATACGGCACCGCGGCGGGCGTCGCCGACGTTCTCGGCCGTCAGGTGGCGGGTAAATCCGGCACCGCGAACGACGAAAAGGCCGCGTCTTTTGTGGGGTACACCCCCCAATTGCTGAACGTGTGGGCCATCTGGAACCCGGCGGAAGACGGCAGCGCACAGGAAGTGCCGGAATTCGCCGGATACGGCGTGTCGTCGACGGGTTATCCTTCGCATCTGTTCCAAGAGTTCATGAGTCTGGCCATGGATGGTCAGGACGTGCTCACGTTCACGGAACCGACCGACAACGGCAAGATCGGCGGCTCCGACGGCACGTGGGGCACCGGATCGCAGAGCAGCAGCACGTACAGGCAGCAGACGGTCGTTCCGAGGACCGAAGAGAACACCCAGACCACGCCTGAAACAAGCCAAGGCACCGAAATCAGCGGCGGCAACGGCGATGGCGGCACCAGCGGCGGTTCCACTGACGGCGGCAGCGGCAGCAACGACGACGGAGGCGGCACCAGCGACAGCGACAGCGGCAGCGGCAGCGGTACCAGCGACAGCGGCAGCGGCAGCGGCACCAGCGACAGCGACAGCGGCGGCAACGACGACGGAGGCGGCACCAGCGGCGGCGGCAATTCCGGTTCCACCGAATAGCCGATAATCTGCCGAAGGGCAAAAACCTCGGCTACTGCAACGACTTGATCCACACCTTGATCGTCGACTGAAAAAATCCGGATTCGACTAATCAAAGGCACGGATCAATCCGCAGTAGCCGAGGTTTTTCATATTCCCCACCTCTCCGCATTCTCCCGTGCGGATTTTCCATCTGCTGTGCGGATTCCTGAACTGCTGTGCGGATTCCTGAACTGCCGTGCGGATTCCTGAACTGCCGTGCGGATTCCTGAACTGCCGTGCGGATTTTTGGATCGTTGTGCGGATTTTTCGTACACGTTTTACCTGCATCCTTTCGACTTTCGAAATCGGAATCCTCGAAATTCCAACGATTCCGATTTTCTAGACATCAGGAAGATGGCTTACTCACCATTTTTAAATCCGCACAACAAAGCAGAAATCAACACAACGATCCAAAAATCCGCATAGCTTGCGTAGAATCCGCACAGCAGTCCGGAAATCCGCACAGCTTACGTAGAATCCGCACAGCAGATATGACGGAGCCAGAGTTGGCTCGGGAGACATGCGATAAAGCAGCGGAATCCGACCGTTCGAAGGAACCCAAAGGGAGACGAAAGAGCCCGAAAGGAATCCAAAAGGAACCCGGAAAAGTCGAAAGGGAACCCAAAGGGAGACGAAAAAGAAGACGAAAGAAGATGAAAGGAGTCCGAACAAAACGGGCGGAAATGCAAGAAGGCCGTGGCGGCAGGAGTAGCTACCGTCACGGCCTTCCATGTGCCACTGGCACTGTGATGAAAAGGAGGGAAATGTTAAGTTTTCTTTGTTCCGGTCAGGGTTCCAGTCATGACCGGTTATGTTTACTTCATGCCGGTCATGGCGATGCCTTCAACGAAGCGCTTCTGCACTAGGAAGAAGACCACCAGCAGCGGGAGTGCGGAGATCAACGCGCCAGCCATAACCACACCGTACGGGGTGACCGATGAGCCGTGGCCGGTAAGCATGGCCAGGCCTGCGGTGATGGTACGGGTTTCCGGCTTGGATGTCATGATCAACGGCCAGAGCAGGTCGTTCCAGTTGCCCATGAAGTTGAACATGCCCACGGTCAGGATGGCCGGCACCGCGTTCGGCAGAATAATCTGCGCGAAGATGCGGAACTCGCCTGCGCCGTCGATGCGTGCCGCGTTGTCGAGGTCCTTCGGGATGGAGATGAAGAACTGACGCAGCAGGAAGATGCCGCCGACATCAGCCATACGCGGGATAATGATGCCCCAGTAGCTGTTGACGAGCCCCATGGAGGCGAGCAGCTTGTAGACCGGGATGAGCAGGGCCATGCCCGGGATCATCATGGTGGCGATCAGCACCGCGAGCAGCAGGCCGCGGCCCTTGAAGTCCACTCGGGAGAGGCCGTATGCGGCGAGGGAGTCGAAGAACACGGAGATGATGGTCACGGCACCGGCGAAGATGACGGTGTTGAGCATTTCCTTGCCGATCGGCAGACGTTCGAACAGCGACTGGTAGTTTTCCAGCGTGAACGAGCTCGGGATCAGCTTCGGCGGCCAGGTCTGGGTGATGGCGTTCGGAGTGAAGGAGACGAGGACCACGATCACCAGCGGGAACAGCATGATGACGGTGATGAGGATCAGTGCGAAGTAGCTGAAGCCCAGTCCGATGAGACGCTTGGTGTTCGCCTGCTTGCGCAGACGCTCGTTCTCGGCGTTGATGCGCTTGTTTTCCTGTTCCTGTGCTGCGGAGATGGATGCTGCAGTTGCGGTGCTCATGCGATCTCCTCCTTCTCATGCTTGTTGTTGGTGTACAGCTGGATGAGGCCCACGATGAGCGTCATGATCAGCAGCACGTAAGACAGTGCGGATGCGTAACCGAGCTTGCCGTTGCCGAACGCTTCGGTGTAGATGCGGTACACGATGGTTTCGGTTGCGCGGTCCGGACCGCCGGAGGTCAGGATGAAGACCTGATCGAAGACCTGGAAGGAACCGATGAGGCCGAAGATGACCACGTAGTTGAAGGTCGGGCGGAGGGCCGGCAGGGTGATGTAGCGGAACTTCTGCCATGCGCTTGCGCCGTCAAGGGACGCGGCCTCATAGAGTTCGGCGGAGATGCCCTGCAGACCTGCCAGGAAGATGACCATGAAGTAGCCGAAGTTCTTCCAGACGGTGATGAAGACGATGGTCGCCATTGCGGTTTCGCGGGTACCGAGAAGATCGGTGTGGGCGACGCCGGTCAGCTGCTGGATCCAGTAGGGAACCAGACCGAGCGACGGGGAGAGGATGAAGCTCCATGCGATCGCGGCGACGGTCAGGGAGATGACGAACGGAAGGAACATGCAGGTTCGGAAGAAACCGACGAACTTGAGATCCTTGCGGTTGAGCAGCAGGGCGAAAGCGAGAGCCACAATCACGACGATCGGAGCGTAGGCCACTGCATACACCAACGTGTTCTTGACGTCGGTCAGGAAGTCCTTGCTCTGGAACAGCTTGATGTAGTTGTCGAAGCCAACGAACTTGCCTGCTCGATTGATGCGGTCGGAGGTCAGCGACGTGATGAACGTCTTGACAGCCGGATAGAAGACGAAGATCGCGAGGACAACGAGAGCCGGAGCCGTGAACAGCAGGCCGGTGCGCAGGTTGCGCGCCTGGATGGCCTTCTTGTTCTCGGTTATCTGCTTCGCTCCTCGTGGAGATGCAGTTGCTTGTGCCATGCTTACCTCGAATTGATGTTTTGTACGAACGAACATGATAAAGGGTGCCGCGTCTTGCGGGACGCCTGGCGCGGCACCCTTATGGGGTCATAGGTCAGTCGGCGCTGTACTCGTCGAGGTAACCCTGGATTTCGGTTTCGGCCTGATCGAGGAGAGCCTGGATGTCGTCGTCAGTACGAACCGTGTTGGTGGTTACGGTGTTGAGGCTGGCCAGGATGTCGCCGAAGCCACCCTTGAGGCCTGCGATGCCGATGTAGGACTTCTCAGTGTACTGGGAGAGCTTTGCGATCAGCGGACGCTCGGAGAGCTCGTCTTCGGTGACGGTGGTGTTGTTCGGCGGGTATGCGGAGCCGAGGGACCACTTCACCTGGTTGTCGTGGTTGTTGTAGAACTTGAAGAACTCGTAGATGCCGGCCTTCTTGGCGGAGTCGCCGACCTGCGAGGTGACCCACCAGTACAGACCGGTGGAACCGATGTTGGAGCCGGTGGAGCCGTCGGAGTACTTGTAGGTGCCGTCGCCGTCCGGAACACCGAACAGATCATGGTTGATGCCCTTGTCGGTCGCGGCCTGGTCTTCCCACGGTCCGACGATCACCATTGCGGACTGGCCGGATTCGAAGGACTCGCGGGCTGCGGTCTCGTCCATGCCGCTGACGGAGTAGCCACCCTTGTAGAAGTCACGCATCTTCTGCAGGAATTCCTTGTTTTCCTTGGTGTTGATGGAGACCTTGCCATCGGTGGTGTAGATGCCGGAGCCGTTGCCCTTGATCCACGGTGCCCATGCCTGATCCGGCAGAGCGATGCCGTACTGGGAGCCATCGGACTTGGTGAGCTTCTTGGCAACTTCGAGCAGTTCGTCCCAGGTCTGCGGAACGTCGGCATCGGTCAGGCCGGCGGCCTCCCACATGTCGGTGTTGTACCACACGACGGACGGGGCGTAGCCCATCGGAACGCCGCACTTCTCTTCGGAGCCGTCGATGTTGAAGGTGATCTGGTCGACCACGTTATCGATGTAGTTCTCGGTCTCGTACTGGTCATCGTCGTAGAAATCGGTGACGCACTGGAACGTGCCGTCGATGGACCAGCCCTGGCCGTTGTCGGCACCGGTGGTGACGAAGTCCGGGCCGTCGCCGGAGGTGACCTTGGTGACCATGGTCTCGCCGATGGTGCTCCACGGCTGCAGCTGGGCGTCGATCTCGTACTTGTCCTGGGACTTGTTGAAGTCGTCGACGATGGACTCAAGGGTCTTGCCGTCGGCCTCGGAGAAGCCGTGCCACATCGTGATCTTGACCTTGCCGTCGGCGGTGGTCTCGGTATCGTTGCTGCTGCCGCAGCCAGACAGACCGAGAGTCGCGACCATGGACACAGCCAGGCCCGCAACCAGCGTCTTCTTGATCTTCATTAGATCTCTCCTTCCATTCCCAAACCTTATTGTCCGGGAAATTTCCTCCAACCGTTGCAAGATTCCACCCTTCTATAAGCAACCTGTGCAGCGATGCCATGCAACATCTTTGTCAGCCGCTTACTGAGCTCCTACGCTCATTTGCAACGTTGTAATTTTGATTATACAACTATTTTCATCGTTGTACAAATCGGTGACACGCCGCTTATTTCAACGTGTCACCGAATACTTCACTTCAATTATTCAGTCTTCAGATTCAGCGCTGAACCGGAGTCCCCGCAAGCTCGCCACCATCGGCCGGCAGCACGTCGGTCGTGGTGGGAGTCCACAGATCGTCGGCCTGAGGAATGCCGAAATCGGGGCCGTCCTCCGTCCACTTCACCACGCCGACACGGGCGTGACGATTCGGGTCGAACAGCGGATCGCCCTTGATTTCCGTGTAGTTTCGGCAGTGGTAGATCATCAAATCCTCCGTGCCGTCCTCGGACTTGGTGAAGGAGTTATGGCCGGGGCCATACTGTCCGTTTTCGGCGCAGGTCTTGAACACCGGCATCGGGCTCTTGGTCCAGGAATCCTTGTCCAGCAGATCGGCGCCGCGCTCGGCGGTCAGCAGACCCACCGCATAGGGAACGCCGGTTCCGGACGCGGAGTACGTGATGTAGATCTTGTTCTCATGGAACAGGAAGGCCGGGCCCTCGTTGACGAGGAAGTCGATGCACTCCCAGTCGTACTCCGGCTTGGTGAGCATGACCGGCTCGCTTTCCAGTGTCCACGGATTGGCCATCTTGGCGATGTACAGGTTGGAGTTGCCCTCGATATCCGGGTCCTTCTGGGCCCACACCAGGTACTGCACGCCGTCGATCACCTCGGTGGTCGCGTCAAGCGAGAAGGAGTCGATCGGGGTGATGATCTGGCCCTTCTCCACCCAGTTGTCGGAAGTCGGATCCTCATCGGTGTTCTCCAGCACGAACATACGGTGCGTCGGCAGTCCCGAAGCCTCGAAATCCGTTGCCGCGCCTGCGAAGTAGATGTACCAGGCGCCATTGATGCGATGCAGTTCCGGAGCCCAGATGTAGATGCTGGCCGGGCCGGATTCATGCTTGCGCCACACCACCGTCTCCGGTGCCTTCTGCAGGTCGTTGATGGTGGATGCGTGACGAATGGCGATGCAGTTGTACTCCGGATCCGAACCGGTGAAGTAATATTCACCGTCGACTTTGAGCACCCATGGATCCGCGCGCTGAAGCACGACCGGATTGTTGTAAACAGCCATGTTTATTCCTTTTCAATCCGCTGTTCCAGTAATTTACAACGTTGAATATATCACTGTTACATCGTTGTACAAAATTGGAGGGATTTTACGGAGTGTTGCATCGCAAGAAGTCTTCGCGTGCCAGCACCGACGAAAAAGCGAGAAAAAACACAAAAGCCCGCATGCGAAACAATCACATGCGGGCCGATGTACAAAGCCTCGGAATCCCGTGCGAATCCGCCTGCATCAGAAAGCGGACGCGCACTCCGGCATCACACCACCAGCGAATCGTGCGAAATACGGGTGGATTTGCGCATCACCAGCGACGAAGCCACCTTGCGGAATATTTTCTCGCCGGGATGTTCGACGTTCGGGTCACGCCCGTCGATCCGCTCCTTCAGCAACTTGACCGAAAGTCGGGCAACGGCCTCAAGTCCCGGATCGATCGATGTCAACGCCGGCCAAAGATACTGCGAATCGTCGGAATTATCGAAGCCGATCACGGAAATGTCTTCCG
>CAVBVU010000077.1:0-8138 GCA_963598975.1 Anaerovoracaceae bacterium | reverse complement strand
CTGTATTGCAGGCGATTACCACGGCCTTCACGCCTTGTTCCACGAAATGTTTCACGATGCGTTCCGACAGTTCGAGCACTTGTTCCGGCTGTTTCGTGCCGTAAGGCGCGTTCGCGGAATCGCCGAAATACAGCACTCGCTCATTTGGCATATCGCGGCGGATCTCGCGGGCTACGGAAATGCCGCCCAAACCGGAATCGAAAACGCCAATAGGCGCAGTTGAAGTCATAAGTCCTCCCGAAACCCATGCCGTCGGAATGCGGCGGTGCTGCGTGATGTATCGCAATGTGGATGCGCTCAACGGCGTATCCGCTTCCAATAGCCTACCGCGTGTAGAGTGAATCGGTATGAGCATCCCAAGCATTGTTTACAAAGCGCACGCCACCGGCAATGATTTCGTGGTCTATCTGGATACGGACGGCGAATACGAGCCCACCGCCGACGAAGTGAGATTCCTGTGTGACCGTCATTTCGGCATCGGCGGAGACGGTCTGATCCGTCTCGCCCATCCGCAGTCGGTGTCGGATCTGAACGAACGTCAGCTGGCCGATTGCGCTGCCGGCAATGCCGAATGGTTCATGGACTACCGCAACGCCGACGGATCCCTGGCTGAGATGTGCGGCAACGGCACGAGGGCCATCACACTGTTCGCTCAACAGCAGGGGATCGCCGGAAAACCGGGTGAGGAACCGTTCCGTTTGGGCACACGCGCGGGAGTGAAGATTCTCACGGCCCTCGGCAATGTTCCGGAACTTGGAGGCAACGTGTTCCAAGTTGAGATGGGTGCGTGGAAACGCGGTGAAATCGACGATTACGAGGTGACGATTCCCGGTACGGAAGGTTGTGCGAAGGGAACGTTCGTGGATATGGGCAATCCGCATGTGGTCGCGCTTGTCGAGGATGGCATCGCAAGCCTGCCAGCGGTTGAGGAACTGGATCTGGTCACCAAGCCGGTGGTCGCTCCGAAAATCGAAAGCGATCAGAACGTGGAATTCGTACGCGTGGACAAGCGAGACGAAGCCAACAATGCCGGAGCCGCCACCATGCGCGTCAATGAGCGCGGTTGCGGCGAGACGCTTTCATGCGGTACCGGATTATGCGCCACGGCAGTCACCTTGCGGGCCAAAACCGGTCTGGACCATTGGACCATCACTGTGCGCGGAGGTACACTGCGGGTGGATGTGAGCGATGAGGATGTGAAGCTCACCGGTTCCGCGACCATCGTGGGCAAGATCCAGCTCGTGTGAATCCTGAACCTGAATCCTGAACCCACGATTCACGCATCCCATATGTCTGATGCCGGAACGTCGCCAATAACCGACGTTCCGGCATCAAACGTTTTCAGGAGAAGATCGTTTTCAGGAGAAGATCATCGACCCATCCTTCACCAGGATGACCACTATGAGCGCGACGATCCACACAAGGTCAAGCATCAGGTCGAAATTCAACCGGTAATACTTGCGCAATCCCTCATGATTCGCCGGCAGCTCCTGCACCACGACGGTGGCGTGGGAAAGCGCCATGAACTGGATCGTGGTGGAGAACATCAGGCACAGGCACCATGGGCACAACGCGTTGATGACGAACAGCGACTGCGACGTCAGCCAATACGAATACGCCAATGCGCACAGGCCACCCAGCCATGTGCACAGGGCGAACCAACGCGGCACGGTAACCTTCGCCAGGCCGATCACGGCGATCGTGACGAACACCGATTCCGCGGCGATACCGAAAAACGCGTTCGGATAGCTTAATCCTGCGAATTTGATGATCTCCGCCTGCCAGGATTGCGCGACCGTGGAACATGACATGACCGCATTCACGTCACAGCTGAGCCTCTGGCCGGGATTACGCGCCAACTCCAACGTTTCCGCGGACAACACGAATGAGACGACCAGCGCCACGGCGGAAGCCAGCAGCATGATCAGATAGGTCCATGTGGAGCCATGCCTCCACCCGCGCGGTCTTGTGTAATCATCCTCGCCAACGGCTTCAATGTTTTCGTATTCGCTCATCGTATTGCCTTAAATTGCCTTCGAAATCGAAAATCGTACGTCGTCACGTCATAGTGTACGCGGCTGTGGGTCATGTTGTGTCGAAGAGACGCTTACGATTGAAGGCATGACTTATATTGGTGCCGACACACAGCCTGCAGAAGGTTGGGACATTCATTGCCATACCGTATTTTCGGACGGTACGGAAACACCTCTTGCCATGGTCAGATTGGCGAAATCGTTGCGATTGCATGGCATTGCGATCGCCGACCACGACACGACCGCGGGTTGGAACGACGCGGACGCGGCCAGTGAGCAGGAGGGTTTGCCGCTGCTTCACGGCACGGAGATCACAGCGGCGGACGGCGACGTTTCCGTGCACATGCTCGCCTACCAGTACAATCCCGAGAACGCGCAGATAGCCGACTTGTTCACAGCCACCAGGGAAGCCAGAATCCAGCGGACGAAACGTATGGTGGAGTTGATCGCCGAATATTATCCGATTTCATGGGAGGATGTGCTCGCACAGGTGCGTGAGGGGGAGCGGACCACCATCGGAAGGCCGCATATAGCGGATGCGTTGGTGGCCGCGGGTGTATACAGGACGCGTTCCGAAGCGTTTGCCGATGCCGTGAACGTGTCGAAAAAGTACTATATTCCAACGCCTTCGCCATCCACGCATGATGTGGTGGCAACGGTGAAGAACGCCGGGGGAGTGGTGGTCGTCGCCCATGCGGGCGATTTGCGTAGAAACACGACGCTGCTTTCCGACCGGCAGATCGAGGATCTGATCAAAGAAGGATTGGACGGTTTCGAAGTGTGGCACCGCGGCAATCCGAACGAGCAACGTGAACGATTGCTGTCGTTTGCTTCGAAGCATGATCTTTTGGTGACGGGCGGATCCGATTGGCATGGGAAAGGCAAGCCGAACCTGCTCGGCGAGAACCTTACGTCGGATGAGACGGTCGCGGAGATCATCCGCAGAGGATATGACCGCCATCGGAACGTGTCTTCTGCGAAGAAGTGACCGGAAGAAAAAGACTGCGTGATATGAATCATCCGGCCATCCGTCTACCGGTAGACGGATGGCCGGATAGGAATCACAAGTTGTTGAAGCCTACGGCGTGCTTGGTTTCGGAACCGATGATGGCATAGCCAAGAGCACCGGCCGGCACTACGATGCGGCGACCTTTGGAGTCGGTGAGGCTGATGGTCTTGCCGTTGTCAACGGCTTGCGTGATGGCGTTGTTCACCTCTTCAGCGCTTTGATCGGTGCTGAAATTGACGGGACGCACTACGTTGCGAATGCCCAATTCGATATCCATGACTCTCCTTGAAGTGGTTTCCTATTCAATGACAACAGGTTATGTGCGGAACATATTCCAACCGCTCGACTAATCAAGCTGATTGATTCATGCCGTAAGCTGACGTGGGTCAATCAGATTTTGCCACGCTTGCCTCGTCTTCCGCGTTCACTGCACGTTGGGTCTTTCGCCGGTGGTGTCCTGGGCCTCCCGTTCGTTTATCTGCTCCTGCGCGCGTTGCATGGTAGCCTCGTCGCGCTGAAGCAGCGGAATGAGCATGGTGGCGGCTTCGCTGTGCGAAGCGGGAATGTGCCCTTCGGTCGCGTCGAAGCCGTCGGCCGTTTCCAACTTGCTGATCACGGCGGTGGAGCTCGACGGCATCGACTCATGGCGTTCCCTTGCGGAATGCTGCGGGACGAACGTGCTGATCGGCATGCGCTCCTGATCGTTCGTGTCATCGGACGGCATGGAAGCGTTCTGCGTCGAACTCTGGTTGAGATTCATGTCGACTTGCGGATCGATGCGCTGATCGGTACGCGAATCGGTACGCGAATCGGTACGCGAATCGGTACGCGAATCGGCGTGCGTGGCGGGATCAGGCTGGTCGAACACTTCCGTGGCTTCATTCGAAACCGTGTTCGCGGTGTGGGTCGGTCGAGCGCCGGGCCTGTTGGAATTTCCGGTCGTGTCATCGAGGCCGCCGGCGTTGGCCCGGCGTCCGCCGGCCGCATCGGCAGCACCGTTATATGCGGCGGCATTGCGTTTGCGGGCGGACTCATCCAGCAATGTGCCGACGGTGATCGTACTCGGCGGACGATTGCCATTCGCGTTTTCCGCACGTTGCGGAGTGTTCGTCGCTCGATTCCTTGATGTGGCCACGCCAAGCTGATGCGCCAAACGTTCCACCTGGGCCTTGAACATCATGATCTTGGCGTTGTCGGCCTGGTTCAATGCGGAAATGAAATCGCCGACCTGTTCCATCTGCAACCACAGATTCGCTCGAAGCATGATCAAATCGTCAAGACGATTGCCGAGTATGCGGCCGTACGCCGAAAGCAGCGCGTTACGGTGATTCTCATCAAGACGGGCGAAAATCCAAGCCAGATCGCGTGCGGGATCATTGACCTGCATATCCTGCCAATTGGTGACTGCGGTGATCGACGATCCGGAAAACAGCAGATCGCCATCGTGCAATCCGCCATGAACCGGGCAGGTGGCGAAAGACCACAAACCATCCGTATCGATGATATTCGCCCAACTATTGGTGATTTCCTGAGGAACATGACCGGCCTGACGAAGCCGCTTGATCCAGGCGATAAGCTGTGCGCGAATCTGGCCGGTGGTATATATCGGATACTGTGCGGCCTGCAGAAAATCCGGACGGAGCCGATGAATGGCGCCCAACGTGGTGCCGACGCTCGAACAATCATCCAACGTCAACAGATCAAGCCGTCGGGCCTGACCGGAATGATGCGCAGTGACCATGACGGACGTGTCCGCAGTGGCGCATCGCTCCTGATTGGCATTGGAAAACGCCACGATCCGATCAAGCTCGAATCCCAGTCCGGCAAGCTCCCGTACCTGGGCCAGCGTCTGGGCCGCCCTCACGCGCCCTTCAAGACGTTTGCGTCCCTTCTCATCGTTGGAAACGAACACATCATACAGCCTACCGGTCGAATCCTGAACGACGGCATGGTCGATGCCATAGCTTTCGTCGGTCGAATTGGTCTGCTCGCTGGGACGTACGCCAGCGATGGCGGCCTTCGGCATCGCCGCACTGGTCAAGGCGGCCATCATGAGTTTGCTTCGTTCAGTCACACAGTCAACACTAATACATCGAAGAACGTGGCAGAGGCAAATCGTCGACGTTTGCAGGCAAAACAATCAAAGAAAACGAAAATCCTCCGGCTCCGTACCAGCGTAAGCCATGCCAATCTGCCACAATAGAGCACATGAGTGCAAGCGCGGAAGAAATCCTTGACGGACTGGACGAATCTCAACGGGCGGCAGCCACCGCCGTGAACGGTCCCGTGCGCATCATCGCAGGCGCGGGAGCCGGAAAAACACGAACCATCACCAGAAGAATCGCCTACGCCTGCGCCACAAAACAGTGGGACCCGAAACGCACGCTCGCCGTCACCTTCTCCGTAAAAGCGGCCGCGGAAATGCGCAACCGACTCTCGAACCTCGACGTGGCATCGGACGTCAAAGCCATGACATTCCATTCCGCCGCGCTGCACCAACTCCGCCGCATCTGGCCCGACGTGTGCGAAGGCCCCATGCCGTTCGTCACCAACAACCAGCGCGAACTGGTGGAACGCGCGCTACGAAGGGTGACCACCTTCCACGTGGACGACGACACCATCCGTAACCTGCAATCGGAAATCAACTGGTGCAAAATATCATTGATCGCACCATCCGACTACGCCCGCGTATGCGCGGCCACGCACAGACAGCCGCCGTCGGGTCTCGAACCCCAACAATTCGTAGACGCATACCAAGCATACGAAACGGAAAAAACCTCACGAAACGAAATCGACTTCGACGACATCCTCCTCATCGCCTGCCATCTTCTGGAAGGCGAAGAAGAAGCGGCGGCGGCGATCCGCTCCACCACGCAATGGCTCACCGTCGACGAATACCAAGACGTATCGCCCCTGCAACACCGTCTACTCACCCTCTGGCTCGGCGGCAACCGCAACATATGCGTGGTGGGGGATCCAGCGCAGACCATCTACTCGTTCGCAGGGGCAAGCAGCTACAACCTGCTCAACTTCGCATCCGAATTCGGCGAACTCAGCGCCGACATCAGCCTATCCAGCGACTACCGGTCAACACCGCAGATCGTAAACTACGCCAATCGCATCCTCAAAGCATCGCCACAACGAGCCGACTACCTGAAACTCAACTCCGAAAGAAGCCAAGGCCGCCGCGTACGTGAAACCGTTTACGCCAGCGACTGGGAAGAAGCGCAAGGAGTCGCGGCACGCATACGCAAACTCGTGGACGCAGGCGCGTCCCCGGCCGACTGCGCGATCCTGACCCGAGTCAACGCGCAACAGCAGATATTCTGCAAGGCATTGAAGGAACAGCACATTCGATACCGCATACGCCGAGACAGCGGATGGCAGAATTCGGCGCTCGCCGATGATGCCCAGACACGGCTCGCCTTGCTGGAGGCCATGGGCGTGGGGGCTGATTTGGGTGGAACGACGATCTGCACTATCCACGCTTCGAAAGGTCTGGAATTCAAGCACGTGTTCTTGATCGGCTGCTCGGAAGGCCTGTTGCCGTACGGGTCGCCGCCGGAAGGAGAAGCGCTGGAAGAGGAACGCAGGCTGATGTATGTGGCCGTGACGCGTGCGGAAGACACGCTTGACGTCTCGTTCGCACGCTCCCGAGAAGGGGATTCGGGCGAACGAGGACGTAGCGTCTCGCGTTTCTTCCGCTGACGATTTACTTGGCTATTTTGCTGGTTGATTGACTGACGGCCAATCAACAGACGGTTGACCGTCAGCCGTCAAAGCGACCGTCGATTACTCGGACTTGTCTTCCGAAGGATCGTCCGATCCGGCTTCCTTCTGGCCGGAGTCGTCTTGGCTGGATTCGGTGCTGTCATCCTTGCTGTTTTCCTCATCGAGGAGTTTGCTCAACTCGGCATCCCAATCGATTTCGACCGATGCGTCCGCAGCGTCGGAAACGCCGTTCTGGGTGGTGCCGTTAGTCGTCGTGCCTGCGGCATCCCCTGCAGCGCCCTGCGTGTCGATGGCGGAAGCGTTCTCGGTCGACGTCGTATTCTCATCGGGAAGCTGGGGCAGGAGATCCGGATGCGACCATTTTGCGTCGCGTGCCTCGGGGCCTTCCTGCGCGCAGATGGACTCCCACAGCGCAGCGGCCTCGCGCATGCGTTTCGGTCGAAGATGCATGCCCACCAGGCTTTCGAACGTACGCTCGGCAGGGCCTCCGATGGCACGTTCACGGCGGAGCATTTCGCGGAGCTGTTCGATATGCGGCAGATGCGCCATACCTGCGCGCCATACCACGGCATCCACCCAGCCCTCAACAAGGGCGAGCAATGTTTCCAGGGAAGCCATGGCCTGCTTCTGTTCCGGAGTATCAGGGAAAGCGACCTTGGTGATGTTCACCGCGTTCGCCATGGAATCGGGATCCATGCTTTCGGCGTCGCGAATCTGTTCTTCCATCGCGTCCATATCGATGGCTATGCCGCGCGCATACTTGCTGAGCAACGCCTCGAAACGCGGCATCAGCCACGGCACGGACGCATACAGGCGCGAGTGGGCCAATTCCTGCAAAGCCAAGTAGCTCATAACCTCGTTCACGTCGATTTCCAGCGACTTCGCGTACTCGATGACGTTCTGGACGATCAGTCCGCCAGCTGGATTCTCCAGCAGGGCGATCCCCTGATCGAAACTACCGCGGACCTCATGGGAAAGGTCTCCGGCAGCGCGTCCAAGCTGCATGGCGAACGACGTATTGCCGAGCAGTCGCATCAGCTGTGCCGGATCTTTCATGTCTTCCGGAATCGGAATCTGCACCGGACCTGCGAAGAAGCCCGAAATCTCAGGCTGCTGCTGGTCGTCGCCGAAACGTGACGACAGAATCGAAGCCAAAGCCTCATTCATGGAATCGGCGACGGGAGATGCGAACTGGGCCCAGGAATCGATTGCGCCGTTCACCCATCCGGTACGGGTGAGCACTTGCGTCTCTCCTTCGGCAGGGTTGAATTCGCAAGCCGTGTCAAGCCATAGATTGGCTTCGCTGATGGATCGTCGAGCCAGTTCCGCATCCTCCGCGTTGACGTTGCTTTGCGACTCGGAAT
>CAVBVU010000076.1:0-8228 GCA_963598975.1 Anaerovoracaceae bacterium | reverse complement strand
ATATGACATTCCGATCATCGGCATGGAACCAGCGCTGAAGGTGGCTTGCGACCATGGCCACGGCGAACGACAACGCGTAATCGTCGCCGCCACTCCACTGACGTTGAGCGAACGCAAGTTTTCCGTGCTGATGGACCGGTTCAAATCAGATCATACGATTTTTCCGCAACCCTGCCCCTCATTGGTCGAGATCGTTGAGCAGGGCAAGTTGGACGACCATGATCTCGTAATGCGCACGCTGCATGAGTATTTCGATCGATACGATCTGAGCACCATCGATTCGGTGGTGCTCGGCTGCACGCATTTCGTGTTCTACCGGGATTATTTCCGCGAGCTTCTGCCACCGTCCGCGCAGATCGTGGATGGCAATCCGGGGACAGTCCGCCATCTTTCGGTGGTGCTTGAATCGCTTGGCAAACTGGCTCCGGATGATGCCGCAGGCAGCATCGTGCTGGATAATTCAGACACTTGCGAAAGAATTGCGCGATTAGCGCAATCGCTGCTTGTCCGTTAGGAAATTTGTCTCGTCAGCACGCGTAGAGTCGAACGGATTACGAATTTACGAGTGGATGGAGATTGATACATGGCCAACAAGACCGCGATGATCGATGTCGGAGGCGGATTCCGCGCGATTTTCGGTGCCGGCGTAATGGACCGTATGCTTGAGGACGGCGTGCGCGTGGACCATTGCTACGGCGTTTCCGCAGGCAGCGCGAACATGGTCTCGTTCATTGCCGGACAGAAGGGCCGCAACCACAAGTTCTATACGGAGTATGCGTTCCGCAAGGAGTACGCAAGCCTCGATTCCTACGTGAAGAACCACAATTACGCGAATCTCGATTACGTGTACAGCACATTGAGTAACCACGACGGCGAATATCCCGTTGACTATGCGGCTTTCGATGCGAATCCCACGGACTTCACCGTGGTCGCGTGCAACGCGGAAGACGGGTCCACCAAGTATTTCCGCAAGAGCGATGTCAGCTTCGACAATTTCGATATCATGAAGGCCTCTTCCGCCGTTCCGGTCGCCTGCGAGCCGTATGTGATCGACGGGGTGCCATATTTCGATGGAGGCATCGCCGACCCGGTCCCCGTACAGAAGGCGTTGGATGACGGTTATGACCGTGTGGTCGTGGTGTTGACCCGTATGCAGGACGTGTTGCGAGAACAGAAGAAGGACATCGCTCCCGCCAGGATTCTGAAGCGCTCCTACCCTGCCGCAGCCGAACGTCTGCTGAACCGTTACAAGACCTACAATGACGAAGTGGCTTTGGCCAAGCAGTACGAGAAGGACGGACGGGTACTGATCATCGCACCCGAAAGCCTGTATGGATTGAATACGTTGAGCAAGTCGTACGAGGGACTGGAACGCATGTACCGCGCCGGATACGCTGCAGCGGAGGCGATTCCGGAGTTCTTCGCAAGCTGACGTGTCTCACGCCCGATGTTCCGCCGATCCGATGTTCCGCCCGATCCACGTGGTGCAACCGACGTTTTCCGAAAGGAGCCGAATATGGCCGGTCTGAACCCCCAAGTATTGGTCACGTTGTGGAACATCGAACGGCTTGGATCGTTTTCGGCGGTGGCACGAGAATTCGGCTGGTCGCAACCGGCGATCAGCCAGCAGATCCGCAAATGCGAAAACGACATCGGCGCGCAATTGGTGCATCGCACCTCGCATGGCGTCGAACTGACGCCGATCGGAAGGATTCTGGCCCGCCACGGCCAACTGATCGACAACCGTCTGGCGCAAGCCGTAAAGGACGTCGAGGAATACCTGCGTAACGGTTCGACCCACATTCGGCTTGTGGCACCGCCTTCGGTATGCTCATCGTTCGTGGCGCGCGTGCTCGTGCACATCAGCAAAACATCCGATATTCGCGTGAGCCTCATGCAGATGGAACCCCCCGAGGCCATGGATGCCCTGGAACAGGGATTGGCGGACTGCGCAATCACGTTTCAATACAATTCCTTACCTTCCGACGGCGAACCCGACGATTTGCAGGTGGATTGCTTTGGTATCGACCCGTTGATGCTACTGGTCGGCTCCACCAGCGACATTGCCCGCGATGCGATCATTCATGACGACGGCACCCAATCCTACAGTTCCGTGCATTTGTCGGACGCCGCCGCAGAACAGTGGATAGCCGGTTGCGAAACATGCCAGGCGAATCTAGTCTCATTGGCCCGTGCGGCCGGTTTCATACCGGAGATCACCCATTCGACCGACGATTATTGGGCCACGCAGAATCTTGTGGAGGTCGGTATGGGCGTTTCCATCGTCTCCCGACTGGCCACCACCGCGGGATTGCAGCCGAATCTGGCGGCGCTGCCGATCGCGGACGACAATACGTTCCGTAAGGTCTGTTTCGTGACGCGCAAAGCGGATGATAGACCCGCGATCGCACGGGTCAAAGAGGAAATCAGCAAAGCATCACGTCAATATTTGAATAACGCAAGCCAGTGATATAAGCAAACTTCATAACACTCGTATTTTTCCGTACAAGAACACGCTGTCATCGCAAGCCGCGTTCCACCATGCTGGAACCATGGAAGAAGAATATCGCAACGATTCCGGCTTCGACGCCGACGCAATCGACCGCATCACCGCTGCGGACCTCGCCGAAATCGGCTCCGACAAATGGACGCGTTTCCCCGGATGCATCGGCGCGTTCATCGCCGAAATGGACTATGGTCTGGCACCCTGCATCCAGCAGGCCATCGACTCGGCCTGCGACCACTGCAAGCTCGGCTATATTCCCGAGCCTTGGAAGCATCGTGTGGCCGAGGCATGCGCCGGATGGCAGAAGCGCCATTACGGCTGGGACGTGGAGCCGAACATCATTCGCGTGGTGCCGGATGTGCTTGAGGCCTATGAGATTTTCCTGCGTGAACTGGTGGGTTTCGGCAATTCGATCGTGGTGCCGACACCCGCGTACATGCCGTTCCTGAGCGTGCCGAAACTGTATAACATCAACATCATTGAAATCGAAATGCTGAAAGGTTCGGACGAGAATACCGGCAAGACGCAATGGCTGTTTGATTTCGATGCGATCGAACGCGCGTTTGCCGGCGGCTGCAGGGCGTTCGTGTTGTGCAATCCCCACAATCCGATCGGCAAAGTGCTCTCGCTGGAGGAGGAACAGCGTATCTGCGATCTTGCGGAACGCTATCATGTGCGCATCTTCAACGATGAGATACACGCGCCGTTCGTCTACGACGGCACGCATATCCCCTATCCGACCATCAGTAAAGCCGCCGCATTGCAGTCAATGACCGCCACCAGCGCATCGAAATCCTTCAATATTCCGGGAACGAAGTGCGCACAAGTGCTGCTCACCAATCCGAACGACCGCGACATGTGGGATCAGAAGGCCGAATGGAGCGAACATCAGACCGCGACGGTCGGAGCGATCGCCACCACCACCGCATACAACGAAGGCGAACCATGGTTCCAGGATGCACGCGCCTATGTTGAGAGGAATCTGGCATTGTTCGACCAGCAGATGCGCGAACGATTCCATGACGTCGGCTACATCAAACCGCAGGGCACATACATCGCCTGGCTTGATTTCAACGAGCTGGGCATCAAAGACCCGGCCACATATTTCCTTGAGCACGCGAAGGTGGCATTGACCGATGGTGTGACCTGTGGCAAGGTCGGCGCCGGATGCGTGCGCGTGAACGTAGCCATGCCCTACCCGCTGCTGAAGGAATGCCTGAACCGCATGCACGACGCACTCCATGCGGATGGACTGCTGTAAACGCATCGAATTCAAATCAGTATTTGCCGGAGAAACGATCCAGCTCGATCATTCTTCCGGCAATGTTTCGACCGCACGTCAGATGATGTGCGGTCTTTTTCGTATGTACGGACGCTTATGGGAACAGGCCGGCTGCCGGCGGGTGATTGTCGGGATTTCCACGACGTTGATCGGCAACATGAAAAATGTCCGGTGGCATGGAAGCAACATTTGAAAAACACACGAAAGAACTATCCGGTGATATAGAAGCAGCGCTTGGCGCACGGAAATTCCGGATTGAAGAATTCGGCCATACGGATGAAAGGAAATCGATATGAACATCGAAGAATCGATTGGCACGGCATTGGAGCTCAACGACACGGAGTATCGCTATCTCCTGTTCGCACACGTATATCACCATTCCCCTGTGTTCCGCTCGGACAGACGCAAGGAGGCCGCGCCCGAGGACGGAGTCGCCGACCGTCTAATCGCCGAAGGATACGGCGATGCCATGGAACAGGACAATGAATTGTGGTTCATTCCCAACGCGAAAGCCGAACAGTGGCTGCTCGCGCATCGTGGCGAGTACCGAGTTCCCGCCCTGTTGGTCTGGGATAGGATTCCGTTCCAGCAGCTGTGCCGAAACGGCCGCTACCGTTTGCCGATGCGCGATGCCGACGGCTACTCCAATTTCCAGACGGCGCATTTTTACGTGCTTTCCGGACTTGCTTCCTGCACGATCTCCGATGATGGCTTTTTCGATTTGCGCCTTACGGAGTTCGGCGCTCGACGTGCGGTTGATTGGGATGTTCCCAATCGCGATTACGTGACCGAGAACGGCCCCCTCGATAAGGTAGCCGCAGCTGGGTACGGCACAGAACCGGAGGAATTGCACGGCCCACAAATGACGAAGAACTATTACAAGAATGACCCGGACGACGAATACACCGACCCGCTCCCGATCTGGCTCACGGGATTCCTGGAAAGATCCGCAGATGTCGATGTGTTCACACCGTACCTCGGCGGCATGGTGGAGAACGACTGCTTTGGCCTCGAATGGCAGGGCGCGTGGCCGATGCTGTGGCAGCTGTTTCACGGAAACGGAAAAGACACGTGGAACGATCCCACACCGTTCCATCCGCTCGAATGGTATGTGGCAGTACATCGCTATATGTGGCGGCGTGAGAATGAGCTCATCAACAACGAGATCATGGAACGTACCGGATATGCAGACCTTTCCAGGGAGAAATGGGGCGAAATGTTTGACGGCATCGCCAAACGCAGAATCGCGGAACGTGCGGCCGATCCCAATGCGCGACGCAACATCTTCTCCGACCCTTGGTATTACAGGTCTTTGGTTGAATACGGCTACGTTGAAGAATTGGGCGACGATTTCCGCTTCCTTATCAGAAAGCGCAGTCAGGGACTGATTCAATCCAGCGGCCCGTACAAGGACCTCATCAAGGATGTAATCGAAAGGAACCGAAAATGGGACGGCGACCTGTTCGACTGATGCGCATTAATTTCCACACACACTGAAATTGTTCACAAGAAACGGCCATGGAAAAATACCCTGGCCGTAAGAGATAAGGAGAGAAAAAATGCTTGAAGCGCTGCTGTTCGGCATGGCCGCCATCGTCGTGGGCATCATCCTGATGGGTGTCGGCTTCTTCAAAAGCGACATGGGAATGGCGTTCACGGACGTGTTCAACTTCATAGTGAGCCTGAAATGGCTGACCGTCCCGCTGGCCGGCATCTTCACGGTGGTGGGATGGGCCGTAATCCTGTTCCTCGTCTGCCTTCCCCAGATTATTCTGTGCTGCTGGAAGACGAAGAGATACGAGGAGAAGGCCCCCGAACATCCGAAGCGGGAAATGTTCCTCACCGCCGTCGAATGCGTGGTCGCGCAGGCCCTCGACGTATACGTGGTGGGACCCGAGGTGCCCGTGATTGTAATGGGCGTAATCGCCTGCGTCATCTCCGTCATATACCTGTGGAATGAGGCCGACCTCTCGCAGTGGGAATGCCTGCGAGAACCGCAGAAAAAGGACTCCGAACGGCCTGAGTTGAAACAATGAAGGAGTACACAGCCTGTCTGCGTTACAACTGATGTTGGCAAAAGGTCTCACTGACACCATTCGGTGACATTGCGGCCTTTATCCTACCCTGACCACATTGATATTGATATGGTAGTGCCGACGTTAAGGGAGTCCCTGTGAAGACTTGAAATAACAGCCGAAGCTCGCAGGATTGACTCCCTTTTTCTTGTTCGTTATTTAGGGTGATTCCCCATATGATCGGCGGACATCATCCATGGAATCATAGGTCAAAAGACACACGGCAGATATCGGATTCGCCATATCGCTCGAACGAAACCTGGACGATAATGGTATCGAGCATTGCGATTACGCACAACAAGACGAAACAGGGAGTGGCATATGCGGCTGCAGATGATTGGGAACGTCGCCTTCAACGAAAACGATCATACAAACGAGATCCAAGACGCCGCCGAAACGCCTGCTCCAAGCAACAATCTGCTCTTCCTTGGATTCCATGGATACGGCAACGACGAGTCCGAAATGGTGCGCATCATCGAAGCGATCTATGGAGACAACCGCAACGACCACGGAAACGCGCACTCCCCCGCTGAACCGAACTATCTGTCGTTCCGCGCGACGTATGCACGTCCGTATGTCGGAGGCAACTACTGGTATCCCGATGGATGCGGAGTCGACGAGCGCCGACGTGAGTGCAGCGCCGTCGGCAACGATATCGCACGAATGATGCAATCACCGATATTTCAACGTTTTCGCAAGATTCTGATCGGATTTTCACAAGGTGGATATCTCTCATATCGTATGGTTGCGGAACATCCGGAAGCATTCGACGGGGCGATTCTGCTCAGTCCGTCATTCAAAGGCGAATCCGACAGTCTCCCTGTTGCCGGCAACACCCGATTCGCTCTTTGCTATGGCAGTGAGGACCGTACGATTCCCACCATGGACCAGCAGTGCGCACGAGCCAAGCTCAACGCCACCGGCAATTGCACATACTTCGAATACCCCGGCATGGCGCACGCCGTCTGCGATCAGGAAATCACGGACCTGCGCACTTGGTTGGGTTTATAGCGAGTTTCCCGTAAGGCGGATGTCTGAACACGCCAAGATACCATTGAACAAGGAAATGACCTTGAAGGAGTGTGGCAATGGGCAGCAGAATCGTGGAACGACTCATATCGGAAAAGGATAGCGGCTATTCAAACGGCATCTATGTAACCACCCAACTGCAGTTCGCATGGAACTCCAACCATATGGAAGGATCCACTCTTACCCCGAAACAAACCGCCCAGATTTTCAACACAGGAACGTTCACTATGGATGGGACGGAACGCATCAGCGTCGACGATGCCGTCGAAACCAGAAATCACTTCATCGCGTTCCGTTGGATTCTCGACCATGCCGATGACACTGTTGACAAAGATTTCGTCTGCCATTTGCACGCCATCCTCAAGAACGGTACAAGACAGGCCAGCGAGTCTATGTATAACGTCGGAGGATACAAGACGGAACCAAATATCATCGGCGATGCGGTCACACCGACATACGTGGCACTTCCCGAAGATGTCCCGCAGTCGATGGATAGGCTGTTCGACATCTACGCATGTTTGGAAGACGACCCTTATCAGATAGCCCGCGCACACTGGATGTTCGAGAAAATCCACCCTTTCTCCGACGGAAACGGCAGGATCGGCAGGCTCATCATGTTCAAAGAACTGTTGCGCATCGACGCACTGCCCGCCATCATCCACGACTCACTTCACGACCGCTACACACGCAACATGAGCAAGTTCCCCGAAGAACCCGGATGGCTCGTAGACCTGATACTCTTCGAACGCGACCTATATCAGGACAAGGTCCTTAACCGAGTGCATGCGGATATCGATTACACATACAATGACCAATGGAACGAAAAAGACCATGCCGACCAGCTACACGAGGATGTGAAATTCAAAACCATGCTGGAAGCCAGATCGAAAGGCGTCGTTGACCAACTTCAGGAAAGCATGGACGATCTGCTCTGGGGCGGGACCGACGACTTACCTGACTTAGACGCCAAGGAAGACGACATCGATTCGTGATGTCGATTCGTGTTTTGTCGAGTGAAGGCGCTCTAAGCGCCCTGCTATTTTGGATTGGACGTTAATTGTTCCAATCAGAATAGGCGAAAGCGCCATTGGTCACCCCGCTGATTCATTCAGCAGAACATAAGCGCAACTGTACGGCTCCCAATCACGCCCTGAGATGCGTTTCCGTTATCAGAAATGACGTTAACTGCGATTCAGACGGAAGTGACAGGACATTTAGGTCATTGATCTGACAGGCATCTGAAACGGTGTATATTAAAGCCTTGTTGAGAATGGTGGCGTTTAGGTCATTGATCTGACAGGCATCTGAAACCCAAGCGTAATCTGTCGTTCAATGG
>CAVBVU010000075.1:0-8284 GCA_963598975.1 Anaerovoracaceae bacterium | reverse complement strand
GCTGTGTGTGCCGGCGGACGTGCGTTTTGACGACATCAAGGACGTTGACGACGTTTCCGAGTACCACAAGGCCGAAATCAAGCACTTCTTCGAGCAGTACAAGGCTCTGGAGCCGGGCAAGGAAGTTCTGCCGGGCGATTACTGGACCGGTGCCGCCAAGGCCGAGGAAGAGATCGTGGCTGCTCGCAAGCGCCTCGAAGAATCCGAGAAGTGATTCCTTCATTTTTTGGATAAGTAGATAAGTAAGGCTCGCTGGTTCATATCGGCGGGCCTTATTTATTTTTCTTTTATGCCTCGGCTCCATAGTCCGGAATCATCCAACCGGTGGAGAAATCAGCACGCTAAAAACCAACCCAGCGTCCAAAATCATCCAGCCAGTGGAAGAATCCACCCTCCCGAGAGCAGTTAAGCGTCCCAAAATCTCCAGCGACTGGAGGAATAGACCCGAGAACACGGCCGAATTCGCGATACGCGCTATAGTGGAGTCTGTAATTCACGGCATGCGAACAGTATTCGCTGAATTCAAAGCCCGCGGAAGCCACTCATCAGCGATGGCACGCGCGGCAGTTCTATGTCGGTATCCCTAGGCGTAGGCGGTTCGAACCCGTCGAGGCCCATCCCACAGGGAGACCGATGGGATGAACCTTTTTAGGATTATGTTGATTCAGACACTACTTATAGCCGTTTCCGTATCGATGGATGCCTTTGCGGTTTCCATAGGCAAAGGCCTGACCGTCAAGAAGCTCCGCGGTCTGGACGCGTTCAAAACCGGTTTGTGGTTCGGTGGATTCCAAGCATTGTTCCCGCTCATCGGCTACTTCGCGGCATCCACATTCAGCAAATACGTGACCGCCATAGACCATTGGATCATCTTCATCCTCCTGGCCGTCATCGGCGGCAACATGGTACGTGAAGCATTCGGCGAGGATGAGGAGAACGCCAAGGAAACCGTCGAATTCGATTGGCGTCACATGCTGCCGTTGGCGGTCGCCTGCAGTATCGACGCGTTTGCGGTCGGTGTCAGCTTCGCGTTCATGGAGTTGAACATCTGGATTTCCGTAGTCATCATCGGCGTGACCACCGGCCTGTTCTCCGCGGCCGGCCTGTATATCGGACGGATATTCGGTTCCCGCTGGCAGAAGCCCGCACAGATTGCGGGTGGCGTGGTCTTGATTCTGATCGGCGTAAAGGTATTGCTGGAGCATCTGGGCTTCATCGCCTGACGATTGCACGGCGGTTATCCGGCGATTGCACAACGATCACTTGACGATGGTCACTCGGTGATGGTCACTCGGCGGTCACTGACATTCACACAGCGGCCACCCATCATCACACGGCAATCCGCAATCAATGTGATGGCCAGCCGAAAGCCGTTGAAATGCCTCCCATTTCTCGGGCAACGAGAAATGGGAGGCATTCCTATACGTATCGATACGTACCAACCTCAGGATGAAACATAGCGTCGAAACGCAGCAGAAACTACAGCAGAACGGTCGCAAGCGACGCGACGCCGACCACCGCACCGGTCAGCATGACTGGCAGCAACGCGCGACCGATCCACGGCCTGTTCGCACTTGGCTCAGGATCGGCATCGCGGTTCCACAGATACGAGCACACACCGAACACAGCGGCAACGGCAACAACCACAGCCACGGAGCAACCCCACACCGGCATAGACACATACTGCGTGGTGGATGCGCTCTCGCCGAAGTCAACCGGCAGAATGGACGGCAGAAAACACCAACCAGCACAGGAAATCATGGCCACGCCTTCCACAATATTGTGGGAAAGCGAACGAATCAGATGGGAGCGCTCTTCACGGGCCATCTGACGCGCGAACGAAACCACAATGAGCAGAATCAGCAGACCGCCGACACCGGCGATCCAACCTTCCTGCATCCAAAAGAAGTCGTTACCGGCAAAATCAGGCGGGAAAATCGCCCTTCCGAGCATCATCGTCGTGGCACAAACAACCGATAGCAGACCGGCGACCACGGAAATCACATGCCCGGCAACACCGTCGCGGAACGGATTGAACACGGTCATCAGCGCAATCATCGCAATGGATCCCACCACCGTGGACGACACCACCGAAGGAACGTCCGAATCCCCATAGGAGATGCCTGGAATGAGCGCAAGCACAATCAAAACGGCATATGCGGCGATTTGAACGGCCAGAACCTTACCGAAGGAAGCACTCAGCTTTGAATCGACGGCGCTTTGAGAGGCAGTCATTTCGACCTCTTTTCATAATGTGGTCATTACGTATGCAATATCAATAAATGTAGCCGCAAGTGTCCACAAGGTTTAGATAAGATTAACGAAACGCCGTCAACACATCGCGAGAGTACAATCGCGGAATCGGCATCAAGGGGATTTACAGAGGGAGCTAACGTGACGGATCTTACGCTTATGACGTTCGCAAGCGACCCCTCCACGGTGCTTCCTTCACTCGCCTTGCTTTCCCATCGGGTGCGCGTGCTACCGATGGATGCGGCAAGCCTTGTGAAGATGCCGGAAAACACCATTCTTTTCCTCGACGCACGGGACGACCTGGCCACGGCCAAAACGCTGTGTCGTCTGATTCACGCTTCCGGACTGTCCACGCCGATCGTGCTCGTGCTCACCGAAGGCGGATTCACCGTGGTCAATTCGCAGTGGGGCATCGCCGACGTGGTGGTCGCTTCCGCGTCTCCCGCCGAAGTGGAGGGTCGTCTTCGTCTCGTTTCGGAACGCGGCAATGCGCCCGCGAGCGCGGCATCCGGCCCGGGCGAGACGAGCATGCAGAACGAGGACGGCATGATTCGTTCCGGCGATTTGGTGGTTGACACCAATGGTTATACCGCGAGCCTACATGGGCATCCGATTGATCTTGCGTATAAGGAATTCGAGTTGCTCAAGTATCTCGTGCAGCATCCTGGCCGTGTGTTCACGCGAGCGCAGTTGTTGCAGGAGGTGTGGGGTTATGACTATTACGGTGGAACCCGTACCGTTGATGTGCATATTCGTCGTCTTCGCGCCAAGTTGGGTGGCGAGTATGAGCATGTGATCGGTACCGTGCGCAATGTCGGCTACCGTTTTGATCCGCCTGAGGAAGAGGAAGTCGAGGCTGCGGCCAAGAATGCGGCTTCCCACGTGACAGACTGACTGAAAAGCGGATTGACCGAAAAACGGACTGACCGAAACGAAATAGCGGACTGATAGCGGACTACAGCATGCCAAGGGAATCCAAGAAGGCGCGATTGGAGCGCATGCAGCGGGAGTATGTCGTCTTGTGTTCCCAGATATCGCATCCGGAGTGTGCGCTGAATTTTTCCAATCCGTTTGAGCTTTTGGTGGCTACGGTGTTGAGCGCGCAAACCACGGACAAGCGTGTGAATATGGTCACTCCTGAGCTGTTTGGATGTTATCCGGGTCCGTCTGAGCTTTCGGGAGCCGATCCCGAGCATGTGGAGAGCATTATCCGCACCATTGGGTTTCATCACACCAAGGCGAGGAACATCATTCGGCTTTCGCATGAGTTATGCACACGATTCGATGGCGAGGTTCCCGACGATATGGAGTCGTTGGTCTCGTTGCCCGGAGTTGGTCGTAAGACCGCGAATGTGGTGCTTGGCAATGCGTTCGGAAAGCCCGGTTTTCCCGTTGACACGCATGTGATTCGTGTTACCGGGCGGCTGCGCTGGCGTCCCGATTGGGCAGACCCCTCCCCTGATCCGGTTTCCACAGAGCGTGAGATCACCGCTTGTTTTCCGCCTGAGGAGTGGGCGGATCTTTCCCACAGGCTGATTCTGCATGGCCGGACCGTGTGCCATGCGCGCAAGCCGGACTGTTTGGATTGTCCGCTGAACGATTCGTGTCCGAGCGCGTTTGCTGTTTAGGAATCTGCGCATCGCCTGCCCTACGTGTATCGCATATCAATTAAAATCGAGTCCATGCAAGAGAACGGGCAGACGAACAGACTGAAAACCGAAGTGACGCGGTGGCTGATCTTCTTTGGGGTGGCGATTTCCCTGACCATCATGCTGTGGCTTGGATGGTCGTTGACGAATCGCCGCAATCCGATCACGTCTTTCGGAACGCTCATCTCCAATTCGACCGTGACCATAGGCGTGCAGTCGAGCGCGCCGGAATCGCTCGACATTCGTACCGTGGAGGGGCACGAGATAGAGCAGGCGCTGCTTTCCAACGTGTATGAGACGCTGGTGTCACGTAACGAGAACAACGAACTGCAGTCGGGAATCGCGAAGTCCTGGCAGGTGTCGGAGGACGGCCTTACCTACACGCTCACGTTGAACGATGATGTGACCTTCTCCAACGGGCATCAGCTGGATTCCTCCGACGTGGTGTGGTCGTTGCAGAACATCGTCAGCAATTCCTACGTGGGTTCCGACCAGCTCGGCAGCTTGCAGGAGATTACCAATCCCGACGAGAAGACCGTCGTGATCACGTTGAGCCAGCCGAATCCGCGATTGTTGCGGGCGTTGAGCGGCCGTGCCGGCATCGTCTACGATAAGGACGCGGGAAACACGGATTATGCGAAGACCGCGGTCGGTTCCGGTCCGTTCACCGTGTCGAGCGCGTCGAAGTCGCTGATAACGTTGCAGCGCAACGATTCGTATTGGGGTACTAAGGCAGCTTCCTCGCAGATCACGCTGTACTACTATTCGTCCGAGGATTCCATGGTCAGTGCCATGAAGGCCGGAAAGATCAGCATGGCGTTGCCGTTGAGCGCGTCCGCCGCGGCCGATATGAACGGCACGCACGGTTTCAGCTCCGACAGCGGAATCGGTTTCGACAAGGTGCTGCTCGCTTTCAACAACAGTGAGACAAGCCCCTTCTCGGATGAGCAGATTCGCAAGATGATGCGCTATGGCATCGACGCGAACGCCATAGCGGACAGTGCCGAAGACGCGTACGGCGTGCTCGGAGGACCCATCAGCCCGCTGGAAGACGGATATGAGGATCTCAGCGGCCTGTATCCGTACAATCTTGAACAGGCGCAGCAGATGCGCGGCTTTTTCGATTCCACTTACATTTCGGACATCGACCTTTTGGTGCCCAAGGAGTATGAGCAGCTAGGCAATACGATCAAATCGCAGATCGAGCAGATCGGCAATATCGGAGTCAATCTGGAAGTGCTCAACTCCGCCGGTGAAGTACGGGAACGTATGAACAGCGGTTCCTACAGCGCCGCGCTGATCACCATGAGCGACGAGAACGATGCGAGCGTATTCACCGACGGACAATCGATGTTCCATTATGAGAACGGCGAGGCCCAGCAGGCGTACAACGACGCTTTGGCCGCGTCCAACGATAACGATTACCAGGAGAGGATGCGCGGTTACGCGCGTATCGTCAGTGAGAAGGCCGCCAGCGAATGGCTGTATACGCGTAAGAACTTCATTGCCGTGTCCGACAAACTTCAGGGATATCCGAAGAACATGACCGACCGCCTGTTGCCGTTGAGCAAGCTCGCCTTGCATTGATAACCGCTACGAATTTCAGGCGATTTCGGCATCCGGCTGCGATGCCGCGAGTTGTCATATTCGCTTTCTAGACTAGCGACTATGACTGAAAGCCAAGATAATACCATCAACGCTAATCTCACGCCGCTGCCCGATAAGGTCGGCGTGGACGGTCTCGAAGACAAGTGGCGCGGAGTCTGGGACGAAAAGGGAGTCTACAAGTTCCAGAACAGCCGCGACCGCAAGGCCGTTTATTCCATCGACACCCCGCCGCCGACCGTCTCCGGCCATCTGCATGTCGGTCACGTGTTCTCCTATACCCATACCGACGTGATCGCACGTTTCAAGCGCATGAACGGCTATGACGTGTTCTACCCGATGGGTTGGGACGACAACGGCCTGCCGACCGAACGCCGCGTGCAGAACTACTACGGCGTGCGTGTGGACACCTCCCTGAAGTACGATCCGGATTTCGTTCCGCCGTTCGAAGGCACCGACGGCAAGAAGATCGACGCCAAGGACCAGGTGCCGATCAGCCGTAAGAACTTCATCGAGCTGTGCGAGAAGCTCACCGCCCAGGACGAGAAGCAGTTCGAGGCGCTGTGGCGTTCCCTCGGCCTGTCCATCGACTGGTCGCAGACCTACCACACCATCGGCAAGCATCCGCAGCGTGTGGCCCAGAAGGCGTTCCTGCGCAACCTCGCCCGTGGCGAGGCCTATCAGAAGGACGCTCCCGGCCTGTGGGACGTGACCTTCCAGACCGCGGTCGCCCAGGCCGAACTGGAATCGCGTGAGTATCCGGGCTTCTACCACAAGGTGGCGTTCCGTTTCGAAGACGGCACTCCGATCTACATCGAAACCACCCGTCCGGAACTGCTGGCAGCCTGCGGCGCACTGATCGCGCACCCGGATGACGAGCGTTACAAGCAGTATTTCGGCCAGTACGTGTATTCCCCGCTGTTCCGCGTGAAGGTGCCGATTCTCGCGCACAAGGCCGCGGAAATGGAGAAGGGCGCGGGCATCGCCATGTGCTGTACGTTCGGCGACGTCACCGACGTTGAATGGTGGCGTGATCTGAACCTTCCGCTACGTTCCATCATCCAGCGCAACGGCCGCATCGTCATGGACGTTCCGGAATGGATCGAAGATGCCAAGGGACGCGAGATCTTCCAGGAGACCGCCGGCAAGACCACGTTCTCCGCACGTAAGATCATCGTCGACGCCCTGCGTGAATCCGGCGACCTTGACGGTGAGCCGACCCCGACCAAGCGTATGACGAACTTCTACGAGAAGGGCGACAAGCCGCTCGAAATCGTCACCTCCCGCCAGTGGTACCTGAAGAACGGCGGCACCGACGAGAAGCTGAACGCCGAGCTCATCGAACGCGGCAAGGAGCTGAACTTCCATCCGGACTTCATGCGTGTGCGCTATGAGAATTGGGTGCACGGTTTGAACGGCGACTGGCTGATCTCCCGCCAGCGCTTCTTCGGAGTGCCGTTCCCGCTGTGGTATCCGGTCAACGAGGATGGCACCGCCGATTACGATCATCCGATCGTGCCGAGCGAAGACATTCTGCCGATCGATCCGACCGACGATGTGCCGGAAGGCTACACCGAGGACCAGCGTGACGTGCCGGGCGGCTTCACCGCCGAGCAGGACATCATGGACACTTGGGCCACTTCCTCGCTCACTCCGCAGATCGTGACCCGTTGGGAGGAGCCGGGCGAAGAGAACCAGGCGATTTTCAATGCCACCTTCCCGATGGATCTGCGCCCGCAGGGACAGGACATCATCCGTACCTGGCTGTTCTCCACCGTGGACCGCGCTCATCTTGAGAACAAGTGCCTGCCGTGGGCCAACGCCACCCTGTCCGGCTGGATCCTCGATCCGGACCACAAGAAGATGTCGAAGTCCAAGGGCAACGTGGTCGTGCCGGACAAGCCGATTCAGCAGTTCGGCGCCGACGCGGTGCGTTATTGGGCCGCAGCCGCCCGTCTGGGCCTGGATGCCACTTACGACGAAGGCCAGATGAAGATCGGCCGTCGTCTTGCCATCAAGCTGCTCAACGCCACCAAGTTCGCTCTGGCCATCGGTCGCGAGGATGAGAACCACCATGTGGGATCCCCCGCAACCGCCAGCTGGAACCCGGCCGACGTGACCGAGCCGCTGGATCGCGCGGCAATGGCCAAGATGGCCCACGTGGTGCGCGAAGCCACCGACGACCTCAACAACTACGAGCATTCCAAGGCTCTTGAAGTCATCGAGAACTACTTCTGGCAGTTCTGCGACGATTACATCGAGCTGGTCAAGAACCGTGCCTACGGTACCGCCGACTCCACCGGCCGCGTGCCAAGCGAAGAGGCCGTGAAGTCCGCCCGCACCGCTCTGGGTCTCGGACTGGATGCGTTCGCCCGTCTGCTGGCGCCGTATCTGCCGTACGCCACTGAAGAGGTGTGGAGCTGGATGCATGAGGGTGAGGGCTCCGTGCACCGTGCGGCATGGCCGAAGGCCGAAACCTATGCCCAGGCCGCGTTCAAGGTGTCTCCGGAGCTGCTGACCCATGCCGGCGAGGCTCTGGCTGCGCTGCGTGGCATCAAGTCGAAGGCCAAGGTTTCGATGAAGACCCCGATCCTGTCCGTGAAGCTGGGTGTTTCCGACGAAGTGCGCGGCTCCATCGAGAACGCTCTTGGCGATATCGCCGAGGCAGGCCGTGTGGTTGGCCGTATCTCCTTCATCAAGGCCGCTGCCGCCGCACAGGCCGTCAAGGAAACCGCCGAAGCAGCCAAGGACGCCGCAGCAGCCGCGAAGTCCGAGGC
>CAVBVU010000074.1:0-8346 GCA_963598975.1 Anaerovoracaceae bacterium | reverse complement strand
GGCAAAGAACACCGGTCAGATCAAGACCGGTGCCCCGGCTCGTGGCGAGCGCGTTGCCAAGTACAACCGCCTGCTCGAGATCGAGGAGGAGCTCGGCTCCACCGCTCAGTACGCCGGCTACACCGCTTTCAAGGCTTGCAAGAAGTACATCGCCAAGTGAGCGTGTGCGCGTGAATAGGCGCTAACGGAAGATACCCGCCGTGTTCCTCGTCGAATGCGGCGGGTATTTTCGTTGCTATGAGTTCAAAGACACGCAGGAAAAAGATGCCGAGGAGCGCTGGCTCAGGGCCGGTTGCGTTCTTCGTGTCGGTGTTCATTGTGGCTTTGGGGACCATCCAACTCGTTTCCACGTTCCATACGTATGCGCTGAATCTTTCCGAGCTGAACGGTCTGAAAAAACAGGAGGCTTCGCTCATAGCGCAAAAAAAGGAACTTGAGAACAACATCGCCCGTTGGGATGACAAAGCGTATGTGACGGCCCAGGCTAGGGACCGATTGGGATTCGTGTTTCCCGGTGAACAGGCCATTCGCGTGCTGCATCCGGAAGCGGTGACTGGCGAGAGCACGGACGAGTCCGGCACTTCCAACAGTGAATCGCAAAAGACGTCGCTGCCGTGGTATGAGGAACTGGATTACTCGTTCAAGCAGGCGGACCAGTCGGACGAAACGGATGCGAGCGAGCAGACGGAATCGCAGGAAAGCGTTCAGGAAAACGGTCAGAACGACGAACAGACCGAACAAAACAGCGACCAAGATAACGATCAGGATAACGATCAAAACAGCGACCAGCAGTCAGGAGATCAATAAGTGGCACAGGACAAGACCATCGTCGAACAGGCCAAGGAACTGTCGAAGAACATTCTCGCCCATCCGGCCACCGAGGAGGACATCGCAATTGTCGAGAAGCAGCTCGGGCGTTATCCGCGAGGGATGGTGGCAGTGGGCGCGCGCTGCGTATGCGGCAGGCCGCTGGCAGTGGTGACCAGACCGTTGCTGCCGGGAGGTGTTCCCTTCCCGACCACCTGTTATCTGACCGGTCCCGAAGCAGTCAAGGCGATTTCGCACATCGAAGCCGAAGGCAAGATGAAGGAATACAACGATCTGCTGGGCGAGGACGAGCAGGTCAAAGCCGACTATGAACGTGCCCATGAGCTGTATCTCGCCTTCCGCCATGAAATCGCGGTGGCTATGGAAGACAGCGAAGAGCACATCGAAGGAACCAGTGCGGGGGGCATGCCGGTGCGTGTCAAGTGTCTGCATGCCTTGTTGGCACAGACTCTGGTGATGGGTGAGGGGGCCAATCCGATTGGAGATTTGGCCGCGGCCGCCATCAGGCATGAGTTCGATCCGCAGGTGTGCCGCTGCGCGATCGAAAATGAAGTCTGACCCAAACGTAGTCAAAACACAACCATCCGTTGGAATCGAATCGGAGGAGGATTGATATGAAGTCCGTTACCGTTGCCGGCATTGATTGCGGTACGAATTCCATCCGTCTGAAGGTGTCTCGGGTAACCGAAGACGGTGTGGAAGATATTGTGCCGCGCATTCTGCGTGTGATCCGACTTGGACAGGATGTTGACAAGACCCATCGTTTCGCGGACGAGGCGTTGGAACGGGCCTATGAGGCCGCTCGTGAATTCGCCGACGTTCTCGCCGAACATCCGGTGGACGGCATTCGGTTCGTCGCCACGTCGGCCACGCGCGATGCCGAAAACCGCGAGGAATTCGAAGACAACATCGAAAAGATTCTCGGCGTACGTCCGGAGGTGATTCCCGGAACCGAAGAGGCTGATCTGAGCTTCCTCGGAGCGACGAGCATCGTTCGGCGAAACGTCGAAGCGCCGTATCTTGTGGTCGATTTGGGCGGAGGGTCCACGGAACTGGTCTTGGGCGGAGACGGCGTGGGCCGTCCGAGCACGCAGGTCCAGGCCGCGTTCTCCATGAACATCGGCTCCGTGCGTATGACCGAGCGCCATCTGAAGAACGATCCGCCTACCGACGAGCAGATCACGGAGGCCATCGCGGATATCGACGAGCATATCGATGAGGCGTTCAAAACGGTTCCCGCAGGCAAGACACGTACCATCATCGGCGTGTCCGGTACTGTGACCACCATGACGGCCTTGGCCATGGGCCTGACGGAATACGATCATTCCGCGGTGGACGGTGCCAGCTGCTCGCTGGAAGATGCCTACGCGGTCGACGACAGGTTCCTGCGTATGCCACGTGAGGAACGGCTCACGTACAAGACCATTCATCCGGGTCGTGTCGATGTGGTTGGCGGCGGCGCGCTGGTATGGAACCGCGTGCTTGCCAGGGTGTCGGAAGAGGCCCTGGCCGACCATGGTCAGAAGATTGATTCGTTCATGGCCAGCGAACATGGCCTGCTTGACGGTATCGTGTTGGATTATGGCAGGAAATTGCTTGCCGCGCGTTGACGTGGCATAATAGCTTCGCGTCGGTCCGATGGGCCGTCGCAAGGCCTCCATGGCGAAATCGGTATACGCAGTCGACTTAAAATCGACCTCTTCGGATTGCGGGTTCGAGTCCCGCTGGAGGCACTTGGCCGCATTCGCATGCACTGCAATAGCATGCATGAAACAAACCGTTATTACACTGTCGGACGTTGATAACCTCTGAACCCGATTGAACGGATGTAACATGGCGTCGAAAGATATCAAACCGGTGATCGAACAGCCCGATACGCAGATTCCGCTGATGCTTTCCCAGGCGATTATCGCGGCCGGGGTGCTGTCCATCGGCGTGATGGTATGTTCTCCGCTGTACTTCACCTTGTTACAGTCCTCGGTCGCGTTGATTCCGTTGGCTCTGGAGACGGTGTTTCTGGCGGTGGCGTTCACCTTTGTGGTGGGTTTCGCGCTGTTGTGGTGCGCGGAGTCGTTCACAATCCATATGCGTGAGAAATTCCGTCCGTTCGCCTACGCGGCCGTTGGACTGATCGGCTATGGTGTATGGAACACCTTGGTGCTCACCACGACCTTCAATTCGGTGCTTGTCAACGTGGGAAACGATGTGTTGACGAACGGTCAGGTCGTTTCGGTGGCGGTCAACGGTGCCGCACTTGGATTCGTGGCGTTTTTGTTTGCTAAGCTGTTCGACGTGAAGCTCGGCAACCGCAAGGGCGTGGCCTTTGCCATGCTGGGAGCGGAGATCGTTGTGGCGGTCTTCGGGCTGATTATCATGATTTCCATGTTCTCCGCGCTGTACTGACGGCTTGCGGCGGCTGGTGACGACCGCAGAGGAGGCGATCGTATGTTCAGTGTTCTTGAGATGTTCACGATCGGCGTCGGGCCGAGCTCGTCGCATACCGTCGGCCCGATGGTGGCGGCCAGCAGATTCACGGCATCGTTGGAAAAGCATGGAACGCTGAACAGGGTCAGTCGTGTCAGAACGGTGTTGTATGGCTCTCTCGCCTTGACGGGCCTCGGCCATGGCACCGACAGGGCTGCCGTGGCCGGACTGGAGGGAAACGTTCCCCAAAGCGTGGATACCGACCATATGAGCACCATTCGGACGGAATGCGAGCGCAGCGGCGAGCTCATGCTCAACGGCACGCATCGTATCCGTTTTGACTACGCCCATGATGTGGTGATGGATGTGTGGCATCGTATGGCGGCGCATCCCAACGGCATGCGTTTCCAGGCGTTTGATGCGCACGACAATCTGGTCGAGGAGCAGGTGTGGTATTCCATCGGCGGCGGTTTCGTGCGTCAGGGTGCCGTCGACGATTTGATGATAGGCATTCATGAGAAGCCTCCTGCGGGAACGTCGTTCGCGGATCAGGAGAATGATTCCTCCATTGAGGTCGATTCGCGTGTTCCGTATCCTTTCGCCACCTGCGATGAATTGATCGCATTGTGTGCCGAGCATCATATGAGCATCGCTGACATCGTCTGGGCCAATGAGACGTCCATGAGATCCGCCGTGCAGGTTCGTAGCGATCTTGACAATGTCTGGCGTGTGATGCGCCGTTGCGTTCAGCATGGGTGCCATACGAGCCAGGCCGTGTTGCCGGGTGGTCTTGATGTGCCGCGTAGGGCCCCGAAGATGTATGCCAGTCTTGCTTCGAACAGTGATGTGCTTGGGCGGGACAGACGTCGCATGGATGCGGTGCTTGAGTCGTCCGATGCGGCGTGGGTGAATCTGTTCGCGCTGGCCGTTTCTGAGGAGAACGCCGGTGGCGGTCGTATTGTCACCGCGCCGACGAATGGTGCGGCCGGTATTATTCCGGCTGTATTGCATTATTACTGGCATTTTGTGGACCGGGCCAATGAGGATGGTGTCATTACCTTCCTGCTTACCGCTGGCGCCGTGGGATATCTGTTCAAGCGAAACGCTTCGATTTCCGGTGCCGAGGTCGGATGCCAGGGCGAGGTCGGCACGGCGTGTTCCATGGCTGCGGCGGGTTTGTGCGCGGTGATGGGCGGCACTCCGCAACAGGTGGAGAACGCCGCCGAAATCGGCATAGAGCACAATCTTGGGCTGACCTGCGATCCGGTCGGAGGTTTGGTGCAGATTCCATGCATCGAACGCAACGCCATGGCTGCGAACACCGCCATCAACGCGGTGCGTATGGCCATGCTAGGGGATGGCACGCATATCGTGAGTCTTGATCAGGCGATCAAAACCATGAAGGACACCGGTGAGGACATGATGGCCAAATACAAGGAGACGTCGAAGGGCGGTTTGGCAGTCAATGTCGTTGAATGCTAGCGGTGTTTGGTGCTAGTCTAAGTGGCATTGTGCTTTTAAAGGAGGTTTACCATGGCGTCTGAAATGCCTGTAGTCAACGTTGAATTCGGCGATCGTCCGACCATCGAATTCCCGTCCGAAACGGCTCCTGCCGGTCTGAAGGTCGTGGAACTGCTCGAGGGCGACGGTCCTATGGTGCGTAGGGGAGACACCGTCACCGTCAACTACCATGGTGTTGTCTGGGGCAAGGAAGATCCGTTCGATTCCAGCTTCGACCGTCACCAGCCGGCGAGTTTCGGCATTGGCGTCGGCCAGGTCATCAAGGGTTGGGATCAGACGGTTCCGGGCCATAACGTTGGTTCCCGTCTGGTTGTCTCCATTCCGCCGGAGTACGGCTACGGCTCCCGTGGCGTTCCGCAGGCGGGCATCGGCGGCACCGATACTCTGGTGTTTGTGATCGACATCATCTCCACCCGCTGAGCGGTGGATTGTTTCCAAGGTCAAGGAGGTCAACATGGCCGAAGAGAAAACGCTTCTGCTGACGCAGGAAGCTTATGACAAGATGAAGGAAGAGCTCGCCTGGCGCGAGGGCGAGTATCGTGACGAGATTCTTTCCAAGGTGGCAGCCGCCCGAGCCGAAGGCGATTTGAGCGAGAACGGTGGATATCAGGCCGCCCGTGAGGCCCAGCGTGTGAATCAGGGCCGTATCGAGGAGCTGACCGTCAAGCTGCGCAACGCGAAGATTCTGACCGCTCCCAAGGAGGGCGAGGTCGCGGACGGATCGGTGGTGACGCTCGACATCAACGGTCGCGAGAAGGTGTATGTGCTGGGTACGCGTGACCTGTCCATCGCCACGGATTACGACATCATCAGCCCCGAATCTCCGATCGGCGCGGCCATCAAGGGCTCGCATGCAGGAGACACGGTGTCGTACACGGCTCCGAACGGTCGTGAGATTTCCGTGACCATCAAGGAATCGAAGCCGCTGGTGTGAGATAGCCGGCTGCAGACAACGATTACGGGAAAGGGTGCTCGCGCATCGGAATCATGGATGCGCGAACACCCTTTCTCATGCTGTGAAGGTTCTCCGTGTGGTTTAGCCGTTATGAGCGGTTCTAGACGGCGGATGGCCACAGCTGCACGATCACCATGTAGATGGCGACCATGTGACATGCGTATCCAGCCACGGTTCCCGAGTGGAATATTTCATGGAATCCGAACACCTTTGGCCAAGGATCGGGTTTGCGTAATGCGTAGACGATGGCTCCCGCAATGTAACAGGCACCTCCGGAAGCCAGCAGCACCACCACGGCCGGTCCGGCGAATGGCGATACCCAGAACAGTCCCATGAAGGCCACACCGGAAACGCCGAAAATGATGTAGACGAGCACGTATAGCCAGCGTGGCGCGTTGATCCAAATAACATGGATGATGAGGGCCACGATGGTACATGTCCACATGCCGGCGATGATCGAATTGCGCCAGAACGGTTCGAGCGCGAAGGACACGGGTGTGTAGGTGCCTGCTATGAGCAGGAAGATGTTCATGTGGTCTATACGCCGCAGCACGTCGGTGACCTTCGGAGACCAGTCTCCCAGGTGATAGCAGGCGGAGTTGCCGAAAAGCACCAGTGAGCAGGTCATGAACACCGCGCAAGCCCATTTGAGCCCTGCACCGTGCGCCAGACAGATGAGCACGATGCCGGCCGCACAGGCCAGAGGAGTGGCTACTGCGTGAATCCAGCCACGCATGGCCGGTTTCGGCCTGCCGTGCACGTCAAGGCGGATTTTCCGCTCCTTTTCCGGTAGGACGATTCCTTCGACCTTCGCCGCGCGGATTTCGCCTTTGGCGATCGCCTTCTTGGCTTTCTCGTCGGCCTTGCGGCGGATGTTCTCCGCTTTGTTGCGTGCCTTGACGCGAATCATGTCGGCTTTCGCCTGTGTCGCTTCCTCGTTCATCGCTGCGATGGCGGCGCGTTTCTGCTCGATCTGGGCTTCCGTGGGGTTCGACATGCGCCCTCCTCCACTGTAACTTACGGAACCGTAACCTACGTTACCGTAACTATTGGATATATGACAATCGGTTTTCCGGGAAAGTCATCGTCGTGTCGCGCTCAACCTCGCATGAATTGCGTATGATGGAGCGTATGGCTGATTTCTCACACATTCTGACGACGCGCCCTGATTTCGATGACGACGATCGCGAATGGCTCCATCATCTTGTGGCTGACTGGCAGGTGATCGCTGATCTGAGTTTTGCCGATCTGCTGCTTATCCTACAGAACGGTGAAGGCAAGTACATCATCGCCGAACAATGCCGCCCATCCACTGTGATGAGTCTCCGTGCGGACGATGTGGTGGGCGAGGTCGTTTCGGATGAGATGAGCACGGAACTCGACGCGGCCATGGAATCCGAATCCGTGTTCCGATCCACGGTGCTGCGAGCCGCAGGGAACTCGACCGTATGCAACGTATACGCTCCAGTGCGACATAACGGCAAGACGCTGGGTCTCGTGGTCCGTGAGACCAACATGGCCACCCGCGAATCGAACGGTCGTTACGAATCTGAAAGCATCAACGCTGGAAAGCAGCTGTATGAAATGATTCCGCGAGGCCAGTTCCCGTACCTCAACCCCATCATGAACCAGCGTCACAACGCACGCGTGGCGGATGGATTCATCGTGCTCACAGTCGATGGTATCGTGCGTTACGCATCTCCGAACGCGATCAGCTGCTTCCGTCGACTCGGTTCGGTGATCACCATGCAAGGGGAGTATCTGAGCGAAATCGGCACGAAACTGCTGCATGAGAACGATCCGGTTCTGGAAACGTTGCCGCTGGTGCTGAGCGGAAAGGCGGCGGTCGATTCCGAACTTGACGCCAACAAGTCGGCCGTGTCCATGCGTTCACTGCCATTGATGGACTCGAATGGACGAGTCGGCAGCATAGTGCTGTGTCGCGACGTTACCGAATTGCGTAGACGTGAGAAGGAGCTGCAGACCAAAGACGCCACCATTTCGGAAATCCACCATCGTGTGAAGAACAATCTTCAGGCCGTGTCTGCCCTGCTGCGTCTGCAGGCGCGCAAGACCAAATCCGAAGAGGTCAAGAAGGAGCTCAGGGAGGCGCAACGCCGTGTGCAGACCATAGCCACGGTCCATGAGGGGCTGAGTCAGACCGCCGATGAGATCGTGGATTACGACAAGGTCATCTCGAGCCTGCTCAAGATGGCAGTTGATCTTGCCACCATGCGCGACCAGAACATCGACATCAACTTCATCGGCAAATTCGGCATGATGCCCGCTCAGGACGCCACACCGCTCTCATTGGTGCTCACCGAGCTGATCACCAATTCCGTCGAACATGGATTCGAGGGACGTAAGGACGGCCATATCACGATTTCCGTGGGACGCGGCGGTAACAATCTCAACGTTGTGGTGGAAGACGACGGAACTGGTCTTGACAACGAAGAACATGACGGCATGGCCCGTTCCTCCGGTTCCGGCCTCGGCACGCAGATCATCAACACCTTCGTCACCAACGATTTCGGTGGTACCGTTCGCTGGTCGCCGCGCCGTGGAGGAGGCACTAGGGTCGTGCTTGATATGAAGCTGCGTGCGGCACAAGATTAGTT
>CAVBVU010000073.1:0-8437 GCA_963598975.1 Anaerovoracaceae bacterium | reverse complement strand
GAATCGAACATGAACCACGCCATTGCCATGGGACTGCCTACGGCATCGGCACCGCAATCACCTATCCGGTGACCGGCGCCGCACTGAATCCGGTGCGTGCGACCGGCGTCGCGATCTTCGCACAAGGCCAAAGCCTTAACGAAGAGCCCCTGCAGCAACTGTGGGTCTTCTGGATTTGCCCGATTCTTGCCGCAGCCATCGTTTCCCTCGTAGTGATCATCTGCACCATGATCGGCGCGAAGAAGAACACCAAGGCGTCCGAAACGTCCAGCATTGCGGACGAAGCGGTCGTGCTGGAATCCGTCAGCGAGGAGGCAGCCTCCGAGCAGACGGTCGACGTGTCACAGGCCGATGGGAAGCAGGGCGAGCAGAACGAACAGTCCAAGGCCCAGACAAATGCCGATGAAAGCGTCGAACGCGACTGAACGCACCTTCCATGGGCTGCGTTCGCGCAGCACGAGTCTGACCAATCCGGTCACCATGGCCGTCACCGCAATGACAACGGTGGCGGTCTTTGTGTATCCGAGCACGGCCATGACTGCGGCGAGCACCACGACGACCGCCACTATCCACTCGAACCAAGGCTTGCCCTCGTGATCTTCTGAAACGTAGGGATGCTTCATTCGAGTGTCCTTCCTTTCGACCGGCCCCACCCATGCTGGCCTTTCCAGACGGATTCGCATCGAACGTTCATCAACGACGTATGCCGGCACAAACGTAATCATAATAAAACGTGGCGTCCGAGACCAGCAGCGGTTCGGACGCCACGTTATCCGCGTATCACACGCGGCATGTCACATCAGAGATGCTCAGTGGAAGAAGTGACGGGTTCCAGTGACGTACATGGTCACGTTGGCCTTGCGGGCCGCCTCGAACACTTCCTCATCTCGAATGGATCCACCAGGCTGAACGATGGCCTTGACGCCCGCGTCAATCAGAATCTGGGCGCCATCGGCGAACGGGAAGAACGCGTCGGAAGCGGCCACCGCGCCCTTGGTGCGGTTCGCGCCGTCCGCCAGCGTGTTGGCGCGTTCCACCGACAGGTTGGCGGAATCCACACGGTTGACTTGACCCATGCCGATGCCGACCGTAGCCTGATCGTTGGCGATCAGGATCGCGTTGGACTTGACGCAGCGGATTGCCCGCCATGCGAACACCAAGTCGTTGATGGTCTGCTCGTCTGCCGGTTCACCGGACACAAGCTTCCAAGCGTTCGGATCGTCTCCGGTGGCATCGATGAGATCCGTGGACTGCACCAGCAGACCACCGTCGATCTGACGGAACTGCGTCTTGGCTTTCGGAGGTTCGGTGACCTTGAGGATTCGCAGGTTCTTCTTCTTGGTCTGCAGCAGCTCAAGGGCGTCGGCATCGTAATCCGGAGCGACGATGACTTCGGTGAAGATCGGGCGGACGCTTTCGGCCATTTCCAAAGTGACCTTGCTGTTGGCCGCGATCACTCCACCGTAAGCGCTCATCGGATCGCATGCGTGGGCTTTCTTGTGGGCCTGGGCAACAGTGCTGCCTACGGCCAGACCGCACGGATTGTTGTGCTTGACCACCGCGACGGCAATCTGCGGAGCGAAATCCCACACGGCACGCCATGCGGCGTCGGCATCGACATAGTTGTTGTAGCTCATCGGCTTGCCGCCGAGCTGCTCGGCATGGGCGAAACCGTTCTGGTTGAGCGGGTCGAGATACAGCGCGGCCTGCTGGTGTGGGTTCTCACCATAGCGGAGCACATGGGCGCGGTCCCAAGTACGGGTGAACGTCGCCGGGAACTTGGCTTCGTCCGTCTCCGGCTCGTCTTCGGAAGCGACCTGCTCGATGGTGGCCGGCTTCGGCCAATGCTTGGCGGTCCACTCGTTGATCGTGGCGTCATAGGCGGCGGTGTGAGCGAAGGCCTTGCCAGCCAGCCAACGACGCTCCTCGAGGGAGAAGCCCTCTCCATTGCCGATACGTGCCGCGACCAGAGCGTAATCGCCCGGGTCGGTGACGATGGCCACGGTAGCGCTGTTCTTCGCCGCGCCACGGACCATGGAAGGTCCACCGATGTCGATCTTTTCGATGGTGGCGGCCTCGTCGGCACCGGAGCGCACGGTATCGGCGAACGGGTACAGGTTCACGACCACCAAGTCGAACGGCTTGATGCCGAACTTCTCAAGCTGCGCCGCGTGGTCCTCGTTGGTCATATCGGCAAGAATACCGGCGTGGATGTGGGGGTCGAGGGTTTTGACTCGGCCATCAAGGCACTCCGGGAATCCGGTGACTTCTGATACCTCGGTCACCTTCACGCCCAAATCGGCAAGACGCTTCGCGGTGGAACCAGTGGAGACCACTTCGGTACCTGCCTTGATGAAGGCCTCGGCAAGAACCTCGATGCCTTCCTTATGGAAGACCGATACCAGAGCTCGTCGTATCGGTCGGTTCGTTGTTGTCACCCTGTTCCTCCTTATTGTTGAGTGTTGAAACCACCGTACGTAACGTTTTGGCGGATTCACGAATGTTGTTGTCGGAGTCGCCGGCGGATTCGGCCTGCTTCCCCTCATGAATACGCCTTATGGCCCAGCGTATTCCAAAAAACGCGGATACGGACACCAGTGTAAGTAACCATGCAGAGAACAGCCCCAATGCCGTGGGGTGCCCCACCTTGCGTGTGGATGCGATCACTTCCACACCGATATGCGCAAGATGCTTCGTACCAAGGGAACCGTTGGAAAGGCTGAAGATCACGCTCGATACCACTGCCACCAGCGCACTTGAAATGCAAAAGGCACCCGCAGGATACGCAAAAGCAAGCACCACATGCTTGGCATCGACTTCTTTTTCGGGATCCTTGACCCTGATATGAAACCCCTTGTTGAACAGCATGACCACAAGACCGGAAACGAACGATACGACAAGCGGAACGCACATCAGCGCTATCCTGACCCAATTCGTCTCCACGGCCTGCGGAAGCACGCCGAACACGGGCAAGGCCGGCAACGACGTGCCTTGCCCGCTCCACAACGAAAAGCTCGCGAGGTCACCGATGGTGAAGCCCGATCCGAACATCCAGGAAAGCGACCATATCACCAGATTCGGAATCCATGCAAGGCAGGCAATCGTGGTAAGGATTCGGGAACCCGTTTGCATGCCGGAGAGCCCATACAGATTCACTACCGCGGTACGGTTGGAACAACACCAGTACACGACCGTCACGAAACCAATCATCAGATACACGGCGATAAGCAGCAATCCCAATACCGAACCGATGCGTACGGTTTTGCGAACCGGTGAGGAGACCCTGTCCGACACATGTTCAAGCAGGGCCTCGGTCAGAGGGCTTCGGGGCACGGCCGCCATGGCGTATCCAAGGGCGAACACGATTCCCGTCTTCAGCATCACCAAAGGCAACGAATCCGTCAGCGTGACCTGAGCATTGTGCACAAACAGTGCGTTGAGCAACTCCCATGTCAACAAAGCCGAAACGAAACCACGCAGACTCGTGCCTGCGCGTTTGGCGAGGGACGTTATAAGCCAGATCAGCAGTATGGTCAGCAATAGCGGAACAATCGTCAATCTGATCGATCCCACTTCAAAACCCACACCTTGGCTGAGCAATACAACCGCGCCGGTCAATGATGTGGCGAAGGCGGAGAGGTTGTCTCCACCTTCCTCCATAGAGATAACCAAGAGCATCAACGCAATGTAGCATCCGATCGCAGCGGCATAGACGACCATGGACATTGCCGCCACGGCAAGTCCCCTGCACCAATACTTGAGGTTTGCCATCATAGCGCGGAAGCAAGCACCTCACGCATGATCTTGGCGGTTTGGCCAGGTGTACGTCCAACACGGATGCCTACCGCTTCAAGTGATTCTTTCTTGTCCTGCGCGGTGCCCTTGCCCCCGGAGACGATCGCACCGGCATGGCCCATCTGCTTGCCCTCCGGCGCGGTGAAACCAGCGATATACGCCACAACCGGTTTGGTCATGTGCTCGGAAGCCCACTTCGCGGCATCCTGCTCGGCGCTACCGCCGATCTCACCGATCATGACCACGGCCTTGGTCGCGTCATCGTTCTCAAACGCTTCCAGAGCTTCCTGCAAGGTGGTACCCACGATCGGATCTCCGCCTGCGCCCAGGCATGCGGTGAAACCGATGTCGGAAAGCTCCCCCATCAGCTGATAGGTAAGCGTTCCGGACTTGGACACCAACCCCAACGGACCACTGGCGACTATTCCGTCAGGAATGATGCCGAGATTGCAGCCGGCCGCATCGGGCGATGACGGCAAGGTGAGCAGGCCCGGGCAGTTCGGTCCGACAATACGCACTCCCCTGCGCAAGGCAAGCTCGACGAAATACGCGCTGTCCGCAACCGGAATTCCTTCGGTGATGACGACGATGAGCTCAATTCCCGCTTCGATTGCCTCAACGACCGCATCCTTGGCGAAACGCGGCGGCACGAACACCACGCTGGCCTTGGCTCCGGTGGCTTCCACGGCATCCGCGCAGCTTCCGTACACATGGATGGTGGCGGATTGTCCGCTCTTGACGTCGGGGAACTCCACATCAAGGCCGGCTTTGCGCGCATTGACACCGCCCACAATGTTGGTTCCCGCCTTAAGCATGCGTGCGGTGTGCGTCATGCCCTGGTGCCCGGTCATGCCTTGGACGATGACAGGAGCGCCATCCTCAATGAAAAGAGTCATTTCAACGAATCTCCTTTGCCCTTGGCCGCAAGACGGGCGGCCTGTTGCGCGGCTTCTTCCATGGTTTGCGCGACGTGCAGATTGGCACGGTGCGCCTGAGCGAGAATGTTCAAACCCTCAGCTGCGGCGTTGCCGTCGAAGCGGACCACCAGAGGCTTGCAGCTACCAAGCTTGTCCATTGCCTCGAGAATGCCCTTGGCCACCTGTTCGCACGAAGTGATGCCACCATACACGTTGACAAGCACGGATTCCACCTGCGGGTCGGAAAGCACGATTTCCAGACTACTGCACATTACCTCCGCTGAGGCTCCACCACCGATATCGAGGAAGTTCGCGGGCTTCACGTCGGTGCCTTGGTCTTCACCGGCGCCGGAAACGGCATCAAGCGAACTCATGACCAAGCCGGCTCCGTTGCCGATCACACCGACGGAACCGTTCAGATGCACATAATGCAGTCCATGCTCACGAGCCCTCTGCTCGAACGGGTCGACGTGCACCGGGTCGGCGAAACGCTTCCAGCCATCATGTCGGAACGCGGCATTGTCGTCGAGAGAGATCTTTGCATCCAACGCGCACAGGGACTTGGAGGATTCGTCATCCGGGTCACCGATTTTGGCGAGCGGATTGATCTCCACCAAAGTCGCGTCATTGTCCTTGAAGCACTGCCACATCTTAAGCAGGATCTGAGCGGCCTGGTCGACATCGGCATGATAGAAACCGATGCTTTCGGCCATCTTGGTTGCGGCTTCGATGTCGAAATCCTCAAGGGCGTCGATATGCAAACGCTTGACGGATTCCGGATGCTCTTTGGCGATTTCCTCGACTTCCGTGCCACCATTCGCGGTGGCAAGCACGTCGAAATCCCTGGATGCACGGTCAACGGATATCGAAACATAGTATTCGTGCAGAATGTTCTTGGCTTCCGCCACCAGCACGCCGCTTACCTTATGCTTGTGAATCGTCCTCGGCAAAATGTCCTCGGACGCAAGAATGGCCTCATCACGGGTTTTGGCCAGCTTGACGCCGCCTGCCTGACCACGATGGCCAATCTTCACTTGCGCTTTGATGACATTCGGATAACCAATCAGTTCGGCCGCTTCAGCCACTTCATGAGAGTTCTGGGCGAATACGGCTTTAGGCGTCGGAATTCCCTGCTCCTCGAGCAGTTCCCGGGCCTGATACTCATAGAGATCCATGAATTCTTTCCCTTGATGACGATGATTTACAAAGAGTGTCGCACGATCAGGCAGGCATTGCGATCAGCGAGCTGACCGGGTAGTTTCCCAGCGATTCGACACCGTTGATGCCTTGCAACTCCATGACGAAGCTATAGCCTGCGACGATGCCTCCGCACTTCTCGATGAGCGTGCGAGCCGCGTTAGCGGTGCCGCCGGTGGCAATCAGATCGTCAACTACCAGCACACGCATTCCCTCATGGATGGCGTCCGTTTCAATTTCGACCGAAGTCTGTCCATATTCGAGGTCGTATTCCTGGGAGACGGTGGGAGGCGGTAGCTTGCCCGCCTTACGTACGGCAATGAAGCCTTTGCCGAGTCTGGCGGCCAAGGCCGGACCGAACAGGAATCCGCGCGACTCCAAACCCGCTACGGCATCGAATTCGCTTGCATCGACCGGCATTGCGGCTTCAAGCGCGTCCATAAGAATGCCGAGCGCGCGCGCATCGGCAAGAACCGGCATGAAGTCGCGGAAAATGATGCCTTCCTTCGGAAAGCCCGGAATCGAATGGATACGGGAAATAAGATATTCGGCGTCCTCAGCTCCAACTTTTTCCAGAGCAGAGATGGTGATATCCGATGATGCCATGTCAGTGGTTTCCTTCTACCTCGGTTTACGGCATTTCAAAGTATAGTTTTCCCATGCGAACAAGAACGGCGAAAACCTCAAAAATGAGATTTTCGCCGTCGACGCATGTAAGCGGATCAGACGTTCTTCTGTTCGATCCGCGCCCGATCCTCATTCTGCTCGTCCTTCGCCGCTTCGATGGGCTCGACGGCGATTTCCTGGACGTTCTCGTCTTGGGCCACTTCTTCCTCTTCGCTCGGCAACGGATTGCCGTTCTCGTCCACTTCATCGTCATGCACGTATGCGGGACGCACGTATTCGCGGCTGATGGCATTGAAGCCGAAACGCAGATTGGAGCCCTCGGAGTCGATGACGATCTCTTCGTATTCGGTATCGACGGAAACGACCTTGCCGATCACACCGCCGATGGTGATGATCTCAGTGCCCGGCTGCAGATTGGCACGAAAGTCCTGACGCTCCGACTGCTGCTGCTTGGCCTTCCGGGACTGCCAGAACATCATGGCGAACATCACGACGACAATGACGATAAGAAAGATGTAATCCAAAACTTACTCCTTGCAAGGATGGGCATTCGATCGGGACCGTTCGTCCAAAACACAGAGTCTATGCCAGCTTACTGACATCAGTGACGGAATCATCAGGTCTCAGGCCGAGATGCTCCCATGCCTTCCGAGTGGCGACGCGCCCCTTCGGAGTGCGTACAAGGAAGCCTTCGCGAACCAGATATGGCTCGCAGACGGTCTCGACCGTCTCCGATTCCTCACCGACCATGGCCGACAGGTTGTTCAGCCCCACCGGACCGCCATTGAAATTGGTAACGATCGCCTTGAGCACCGCGATATCCAGACGGTCAAGCCCTTCAGTATCAATCTGGTACAACGCCAACGCATCCTTGACATCATCGGGATGCACCGATTCAAGATCATGGACGATCGCCCAGTCGCGCACTCGGCGCAAAAGACGATTGGCGATTCTCGGAGTGCCCCTCGAGCGTCTGGCCAGCTGCTGAGCCGAGCCTTCCTCCAAACGTATCCCCAACACCGCCGAGGAACGTTCTATAAGCTTTTCAAGCTCTTCATGTGGATAAAAATCCAGATGCGCGGTAAAACCAAATCGAGCCCGCAACGGCGAGGGGAGCATTCCCTCCCTCGTGGTGGCGCCAATCACCGTGAAACGTGGAAGGGTAAGGGGAATGGATGATGCGCCCGGCCCTTTACCCACCATCACGTCGACGCGAAAATCCTCCATGGCGATGTAAAGCAGTTCCTCAGCAGCTCGCGGAAGACGGTGAATCTCATCGATGAACAACACCTCACCGGCGTCGAGGGAGCTCAGAATCGACGCAAGATCACCGGCATGCTGTATTGCGGGACCGGACGTCACACGAATCGGAACCCCCAACTCGTTGGCCACGATCATGGCCAAAGTCGTCTTTCCCAGTCCCGGAGGTCCCGCCAGAAGAATATGGTCCGGCGGTACGTCACGTTTGCGGGCCGCGTCAAGAAACAGTTGCAACTGGGCCTTGAGCTGAGGTTGGCCGATGAAACCATCAAGAACATGCGGCCGAAGCTCCTCGTCACTGACGGGCTCGTTGCCTACTGGCGAGGCTGAAACCATACGCAGGGATTCCTCATTGGCATCGGTATTCGACTGGTCGAATGCGGAATCATTCATCATAACGGTTCGGATCACCTTCCTCGATCAAGGGACGACAACGCCAGCTTGAGCACACGGGGAACGTCGTCGTCACTCAGGGGCACCGGAATTCGGTTGTCTTCGCAGACCATCTGAACGGCATGCAACGCATCCTGCTGCCGCCAGCCGAGTGACATCAGGCCTTCGACCACCTGTTCGGAACCGGTATCACCGGATCGTGCCGGCTGTGTGGACGCCCCTTCGACCTGGTTTAGGTCAATCGACCC
>CAVBVU010000072.1:0-8459 GCA_963598975.1 Anaerovoracaceae bacterium | reverse complement strand
GTGGCGGCGTACACCCAGGCTGTCGAAGCCGCCGAACCAGAGGCGATGGTGATCGTCGGCACGGACAAGTCCGCCATCAACGATCCGGCCATCTTCTCCTTCAACGCCGACGTCGCAGCGGATCTGATGTCTCCGGTCGTGCTTGCCGTATGCACCATCAACCGCACCCCGGAACAGGTTAAGGCAACCGTCGAGGCGTCCACGGTCGTCATCGAAGAGGCCGGCAGCAAGGTGCAGGGCGTGTTCATCACGGGCTGCAACGATGAGCAGACCGAGCCGCTCAAGGCGGAATTCGCGGATTACGCGGTGCCGGTCTGGACCCTGCCCGCCGTTGATTTCGACGAGGAAGGCGCCGTGGAAAAGGCGACCACCGTATTTGCCGAGAACGTCGACACCGCCGAACTGGTGGCGGCCATCGAAGCCCCGTTCGAAGCGCCGACCACCCCGTACGCCTTCCAGTACAGCCTGCTGGGCAAGGCGAAGGCCGACAAGAAGACCATCGTTTTGCCGGAAGGCGCGGAAGACCGCATCATCAAGGCAGCCGATTACCTGCTTGAGCGCGATATCGTAGACCTGATCATCGTCGGCGACAAGAACACGATTCTCGCCCGCGGCGAGGAGCTCGGCCTCAAGTCCCTCTCCAAGGCGAAGTTCCAGGCCAAGGACGACGAGGAAGTGCTCGCTCCGATGGTGGCCAAGCTGTGCGAGTTGCGCGCCAAGAAGGGCATGACCGAAGAGCAGGCACGCAAGCAGCTGACCGACGACAGCTATTTCGGCACCATGCTGGTGGTGCTCGGCATGGCCGACGGTCTGGTCTCCGGTTCCGTGAACTCCACCGCAAACACGGTACGTCCCGCGCTGCAGGTCATCAAGACCAAGCCCGGCACGTCCCTGGTGTCCGGCGCGTTCCTCATGTGCTTCAAGGATCATGTGGCTGTGTTCTCGGATTGTGCCATCAACCTGAACCCGTCTGCCGAGCAGCTGGCCGAAATCGCCATCCAGTCCGCCCAGACCGCGCAGGCGTTCGGAATCGATCCGAAGGTCGGCATGCTGTCGTACTCCACCCTCGGCTCCGGCAAGGGCCCGGACGTCGACCTCGTTGAGGAAGCCACCGCCATCGTGAAGGACAAGGCCCCCGAGCTTTCGGTGGTCGGTTCCATCCAGTTCGACGCCGCTTGGTCGCCGACCGTCGCCGCGACCAAGGCCAAGGGCGATGCCGTTGCGGGACATGTCAACGTGTTCGTCTTCCCGGATCTGTGCGCGGGCAACATCGGATACAAGGCAGTACAGCGCTCTTCCGGCGCGGTCGCCGTCGGCCCGGTGCTGCAGGGCCTGACCCGACCGGTCACCGATCTGAGCCGAGGCGCCACCGTGCAGGACATCATCAACACTGTTGCCCTGACGGCCATCGAAGCCCAGTAATACGGCAATTTGTAGCAAGCAAAGAGTAATCTAAGGTTTTGGAAAGTCGCGAAAGCGGCACATCGATTAACACATGGAGGATGCCCACAATGGCGAAAACCGTCCTTGTCATCAATTCCGGTTCCAGCTCTATCAAGTACCAGCTGGTTGATCTTGAAACCGGTGAAGGTATCGCTTCCGGCCTGGTCGAGAAGATCGGCGAGCCGGTTGACGGCCACTACAAGCACGAATTCAACGGCGAGAAGCACGAGCTGGAAGAGCCGATTCACGACCACGAGCAGGGTCTGAAGCGCGTTCTCGGCTTCTTCGACGAGTTCGGCCCGAAGCTGGATGAAGCCGGCATCGTAGCTGTCGGCCACCGTGTGGTTCAGGGCGGCTCCCTCTTCCCGAACCCGGCACTGGTCACCGACAAGACCATCAACCAGGTCAAGGACCTCGCCGTCCTCGCTCCGCTGCACAACGGCCCGGAGGCCAAGGGCGCCGAAGTCATGCGCGCTCTGCTGCCGGACGTTCCGCAGATCTTCGTGTTCGATTCCTCCTTCTTCTTCCAGCTGCCGAAGGCCGCCAGCACCTACGCGCTGAACAAGGAAATCGCCGAGCAGTACCACATCCGTCGTTACGGCGCCCACGGCACCTCCCACGAGTTCATCTCCTCCGTGGTTCCGTCCGTCGTCGGCAAGCCGGCCGAAGGCCTCAAGCAGATCGTTCTGCACGTGGGCAACGGCGCTTCCGCTTCCGCCGAAGTCTCCGGCAAGCCGGTTGAGACCTCCATGGGTCTGACCCCGCTGGAAGGTCTCATGATGGGCGGCCGTACCGGCGACATCGACCCGGCAGTGGTCTTCCACCTGATCCGTAACGCCCACATGAACGTGGACGAGCTGGATACCCTGTTTAACAAGCGTTCCGGCATGATGGGCATGACCGGCTACGGTGATCTGCGTGAAGTGCATCGCCTGATCGCCGAAGGCAACGAGGACGCCAAGCTGGCCCTCGACGTCTACGTGCACCGCATCGTCGGCTACATCGGCAACTACACCGCCCAGATGGGTGGCGTCGACGTGATCACCTTCACCGCAGGCGTTGGCGAGAACGACGACATCGTGCGTAAGGAAGTGTGCGACAAGCTCGCTCCGTTCGGCGTCAAGCTGGACGAGGAGAAGAACGCGACCCGTTCCAAGGAACCGCGCATCATCTCCACTCCGGACTCCGCAATCACCATCTGCGTTATCCCGACCAACGAGGAGCTGGCAATCGCCCGCAAGTCCGCGGCCATCGCGGAAGCCGGCGAAGACTCCTACGGCAACGTCTTCTCCAAGTGAGAACGATTTGAACGGTAATCGCGGCAGGTGATTCCGTTCGAAAACACGGAGCCGCTTCCTTTGATCGCGAAGCTGAGGAAATCAGCCAACGGATCAAAGGAAGCGGCTCCTTCGTATATTCGACTTCAGCGTGAAACCGGATCAGTCGCGGAACTCGATCGTTCCGGCCTCGCAATCCATTGATTCCACAATCGCCAGAGAATCGATGTCATAACCCTCGCCACGCAGTTCGTCGCCACCGCCCTGAAAACCCTTTTCCACGGCGATACCGACGCCCTCCACCACGGCGCCGGCGGTATCGCATAGTTCGATCAGACCACGAAGCGCCTTGCCATTGGCCAGAAAATCATCAATGATCAGCACATGGTCGCCTTCGTTGAGGAAACGCTTGGAGACGATGATCGGATACGTTTTCTGCTTGGTATAGGAATACACGGTGGTGGCATACTGATCGCCATCAAGATTGATGGACTGCGTCTTCTTGGCGAACACCACCGGCACGTTGCCGAAATGCCGCGCCGCCACACAAGCCATGCCTATGCCCGAAGCCTCGATGGTTAGGATCTTATTGATCGGCTTGCCCTGGAAGTGTTCGGCCCAAGCCGCGCCCATACTGTCATACAACGCAACATCGCACTGCTGGTTAAGAAACGCATCCACTTTAAGCACATTACCCACGCTGACGATGCCTTGGACCTTGATGCGCTCTTCGAGTTCCTTCATGAATCTCCTTAATCGATATGCCTTGCGAAGGCTGCAATGAATTGATGTTCGCAAAGCCACATAGGAATCAGCGTACGCTTTTCGATTGACCTGGTACATGAATACTGACCGGCGCGTATGGTAAACATAAATTTCGCGAACGAACGACTTCTTACTATGCAGGAAAGAGGAACCAGTGGAGCGGAACATGGGACCGGTTTTGTGCGACCCTCAAAGTCTGATCGAGGATCTCAACCCGCAGCAGAAAGAAGCGGTCAAATATTACGGACAGGCACTGCTCATCGGCGCGGGCGCGGGCTCGGGCAAGACCCGCGTGCTGACCCGACGCATCGCATGGCTCCTGGCGCATGGCTTCTGGGCCAGCAGCATCCTCGCCATCACCTTCACCAACAAGGCCGCGGCGGAGATGAAGGAACGACTCGCCGCGCTCGTAGGTCCGGAAGCCGAACGCATGTGGATCTCCACCTTCCACTCCGCCTGCGTACGCATCCTGAGGAGAGACGGCGACCAGATCGGCCTCAAATCAGGTTTCTCCATATACGACACAGCCGACTGCGAACGCCTGCTCAAACTCATCGGCGCCGATCTGAACGTTGATATGAAGCGGTACACGCCGCGTATGATCCTCGGCAGGATCTCCGATTGCAAGAACGCGCTGACCGGATGGAAAGATCAGCTGAAGGCCGTGAACTGCGATTATCAGCCCGGTGTCCGCGGCTACAGGGTCACGGACGGCGACGTCGAGGAACTGGTCGCCGTGATGTATGCCGAGTACCAGCATCGTCTGGCCATGGCGAACGCCGTTGATTTCGATGATCTGATCATGCGCACGGTGGAACTGTTCCAGCGTTGCCCGCAGGTAGCCGAGTATTACCGACACAGGTTCCGTTACATTTTCGTCGACGAATACCAGGACACGAATCATGCGCAGTACGTGCTGGTACGTGAGCTGAGTGGCATCGATTCGGGCGAGGAACCCGATCCGAGAATGAGGGGAGCGGGCAAGGTCGGTCCGTCATGGATCACCGTCGTCGGTGATTCCGACCAGTCCATCTACGCGTTCCGTGGAGCGGACATCCGCAATATCCAGGATTTCGAAAAGGATTTCCCGAACGCGAAGACCATCATGCTGGAGCAAAACTACCGCTCCACACAGACGATTCTGGATGCGGCGAATGCGGTAATCGCGAAAAACGAGAACCGCAAACCGAAAAAGCTGTGGACCGCACTTGGTGCGGGAGACAAGATCGTCGGCTATGCCGCGGACAATGCGCAACAGGAAGCCGGCTGGATCGCAAGCGAAATCAGCCGTATCCACAATGAGGGAGCAGTGGCCTACCGCGACATCGCGATCATGTATCGCGCCAATGCGCAGTCACGCTCTCTGGAGGAAGCGCTGATCAAAGCCGATCTGCCATATCAGCTGGTCGGCGGAACCAAGTTCTACGAACGCAGGGAGGTCAAGGATGCGCTCGCATATCTGCAGTCGATCGTGAATCCTGCGGACAATGTGAACATGCGACGTATCCTCAATGTGCCGAAGCGTGGCTTGGGTGCGCGTGCCGAGGGATTGATCGCCTCATATGCGGATGCCCATGGCACGACGTTCTTCGATGGCGTGGAGCATATGGAACAGATCGAAGGCATGACAGGGCGTACCGCCAAGCCGTTGGGCGCCTTCCGTGACTTGATGCATGAGCTTTCGGACTTCGCACGGGAGCATGATTCCAAACCGTCCGAAGTGGTCGCCGAGGTGCTTTCCAGAACCGGTCTTTTGGAGGAATTGCAGCGTTCCGAGGACCCGCAGGACGCATCACGCGTCGACAATCTTTCCCAGCTGCAGTCCGTGGCCGCCGAGTTCGAGCAGAACACTCCGGACGCCACGTTGGCCGCGTTCCTTGAAACAACCGCCCTGGTGGCGGATTCCGACCAGTTGCCAAGTGAGCATGAGGATTTCGGCAAAGTCACGATGATGACGTTGCATACCGCCAAGGGTTTGGAATATCCGTACGTGTTCCTTACCGGAATGGAGCAGGGCACGTTCCCTCATCAGCGTGCCATGGAGAACGCGAGCGAGCTTTCCGAGGAGCGTCGTCTGGCGTATGTGGGTATTACACGAGCCAAGCGGCGCCTGTACGTTACGAGAGCGGCGATGCGAGCGCAGTGGGGGCAGTCCGCCGATATGCTGCCGAGCCAGTTCCTGGATGAGATTCCGGACGAACTGATCGATTGGAAGCGGCGCGAGGCCGGGGTGGAACGGATGCGTTCCAGTTGGCAGAGCGGCTTCGATGATGATGAGTTCGGCGGATGGTCGGATGATGACGATTTCGGCTCGACCTCGTTCGGAGGATCCATGTACGGCGGTTCGTCGTATGGTTCGTCTTCCTACGGTTCGTCTTCCTACGGTTCGTCGGAACGGGGAAAGAGATCGTCGTATGGTTCCTCATATGGTTCCGGCAAAACTTCGTACGGCTCGTCCTCCTATGGCTCTTACGGTTCATACGGATACGGTTCGAACGGAAAATCCACGGGCAAATCCGGCAAGGTGAGCACACGCCGAACCAAACCGAGGGATTTGACGAAGGGTGCTTCGGCGGATTCGTTGAAGAAGAACAATGGTCTGGATATCGCCGACTTCCATGTCGGGGACAGGGTCACGCACGATAAGTACGGAATGGGAACCATTGTCGGTACACAGGACAAAGGTGCGAATTCCGTGATCTCCGTCGACTTTGGAGACGTTGGCATCAAACGGCTGATGCTGCGTGTGGCTCCCATCGAGAAACTGTGAGATCGTCCGTTCGGCGGCCGTTAGCATAGGTAGTGCGGAAAATCAAGACTTTTCTTTTGCTGGCAACACTGCGATAATCGCCGTGTTTGTTGTAACAGAGAGGAAGTCATGAACAAGAAGCTTTTCGCGGCCATTCCGCAGATCGCATTCGGCGTGCTGATCGCCGTCGGACCGCAGACATTCGCCCATGTGTGTGAGGTCGGCGATACTCCGATGGCCTGCCATTACACGGCGCAGGCCGAATTGGGCATCGGCGCTGCGATCGCGGTGCTGGCCGTAATCGGACTGTTCGTTGACGGTAAGGTCCGTGCCGGAATCAGCATCACCAATATCATGCTCGGTGTGTTGACGATCGCGGTGCCGACCATGCTGATCGGCGTATGCAAAGGCGCCATGATGCACTGCCACATGGTGACCATGCCCGTGCTGATCGTACTTGGCGCGCTGCTGATCGTGGTGTCCGCGATCGCCGCGTATCTGGATGCCAAACCATCGAAACGTGCCTGACATGCCGCACATTACCCTTGCCGGATTACCGCTGGCCAACCTCTGCCGCAAACCCTTCCGCACGGCCGCACTGGTCATCGTCGTCACCATGCTTACAGTGGCCTTCTACGGCGGATCGCTGCTGTCCATGAACCTCAAAGCTGGACTCAACAGTATGCAGGAACGTATGGGTGCAGACCTCATGGTCACCCCGCAGAACACTAAAACCGAAGCCGAAGCGCTACTCATCGACGGATCGGCCAGCACCTTCTACTTCACCAACGACATCGAAGAACAGGTCGCCGAAGCGGACGGCATCGAGGAACTTACTGCACAGACCTACATCTCCTCACTGGCCGCGGCATGCTGCGACGAGAAAGTGCAGATCATCGGTTTCAATCCGGACACCGATTTCGTAATCACCCCATGGATATCCTCGCAGTTCGATGGCACCCTGGAGCGTGGACAGATCATCGCGGGGTCGGGCATCAACGTGTCGGGCAACAACACGGTCAAACTGTACGGGCATGAATTCCCAGTGGCCGCGCAGCTGGCGAACACGGGCACGTCGTTGGACAATTCGGTTTTCGTGAACATGGATACCGTGCCGGACGTCGTCAACTATTCGGCCAAGGTCGGGCATCCCGCAATCCCGACCGAATATGCCGACAAGTCCATCTCCTCCGTGCTCATCAAAGTCAAGGACGGCTATTCGGCGCAGCAGGTGGCCTCCAACATAGAGAAGACCACCGGACTTGAAGGACTCGGATACGTGTATCCGGGCGGAATCACCGCCACCACGAAATCAAGCCTGAACAGCATCATCAAATACGTGACCCTGTTCGTGGCGGTGTTCTGGATGATGGGACTCATCGTGCTCATCGCAGTGTTCTCATCGGCCATGAACGAACGTAAACGTGAATTCGCCGCATACCGCATCATGGGCGCCGACCGCGCCGCCCTGGTAGGAATCATCGTCAAGGAATCCGCACTGATCGGCGCATCAGGAGGAATGGTCGGCATAGCCGCGGCCTCGTTGGCCATATTCCCGTTCAGCACGCTCATAGGAAAACAACTCCAATTGCCGTACCTGCAAACCAATGCGTGGAACGTGATCGGGCTGATCGCGGTAAGCATCATATTCGCGGTGTTCACGGGCGTGCTCGCGTCAATCGCCACGGCGGTGAGACTGTCCACCCCGGAAACCTATCTGACACTCAGGGAAGGGGAGTGACATGACCGACGATATTGTTCTTGAAACAAAAGGCCTGACCCGCGAATTCACCAGAAGAAGCAAACCGTTCGCAGCGGTGGACCACGTGATCTGACACTGAAAGCAGGCGAATTCGTAGCCATAGTCGGACGCTCCGGCAATGGAAAAAGCACTCTGCTCAATCTCATCACGGGGCTGCTCAAACCAACGTCGGGCACCGTCACGCTCGACGGCAAAGACGTTGCGGCATTGAACGACCGCGACATGTCCCGGATGCGCAACCAAACGATCGGATTCGTCACCCAAAGCCAGACACTGCTGGCGAACCTCACCGCGCTCGACAACGTGATCCTGCCCGCGGTGATGCAGCCGTCGAACCATTCCGAACATACGCGCGACGATGGCATCGGAGCGGCAAATACGCAATCATCCGACACGGACGACACTCCAACGCAGGCCGACGACGAACTCCCCGACGTCATAGTCGCGCCGACGAAACCGGAAC
>CAVBVU010000071.1:0-8795 GCA_963598975.1 Anaerovoracaceae bacterium | reverse complement strand
GCCGACGGACATCCGGAAATCGAACTGGCGCTCGCCAAGCTGTACGACGTCACCGGCGAGGAACGATACCTCAAACTGGCGCAGTACCTGCTCGACGTACGCGGCGAGGATCCGGACTTCTACTCGAAGCAGCTGGTGGCCATCGACGGCGACTACATCTTCCGCGATCTCGGCTTCTACAAACCGGAATACTTCCAGGCCGCGGAGCCGATCCGCGACCAGAAGGACGCCAACGGCCATGCCGTGCGAGTCGCATACCTGTGCACCGGAATGGCGCATGTGGCCCGGCTTACTGCGGACCAGGAGCTCCTCGACGCGACCCACCGACTGTGGAACAGTATCGTGGACAAGCGCATGTACGTGACCGGCGCCGTCGGCTCGACCCATGTGGGCGAATCGTTCACCTACGACTACGATCTGCCGAACGACACCATGTACGGCGAAACGTGCGCATCCGTAGGCATGAGCATGCTTTCGCGCCAGATGCTGCTCCTTGAGCCGAAGGGCGAATACGCCGACGTGCTCGAACGCGAACTGTTCAACGGAGCCATCGCGGGCATCAGCCTCGACGGCAAGCAGTACTACTACGTGAACGCGTTGGAATCCACGCCCGACGGACTCGACAACCCCGACCGCCACCACGTGCTTTCCCACAGGGTCGACTGGTTCGGCTGCGCATGCTGCCCGGCGAACATCGCACGCCTTATAGCGTCCGTGGACCGCTATCTGTACACGGAACGGGACGGTGGGTCCACGGTGCTCTCGCACCAGTTCATCGCCAACGAAGCGGCGTTCGACTCCGGACTGCACGTCGTGCAGCATTCCGACATGCCGTGGAACGGCCATGTCGCATTCGAAGTGGAACTTGCCGAGGGCGCTCAGCCGGTACGATTCGGCGTGCGCATTCCATCGTGGTCCGCGGATTCGTATGCGCTTACCGTAGATGGCGAGTCTTGCGAAAAGACCGTTGAGGATGGATTCGTCTACTTCGACGTGCAGGCTGGCCAGGTTCTGCGGTTGACGTTCGATTTGGACATGTCGGTCAAGCTGATTCGCGCCAATTCCCACGTTCGCAACGATGCCGGAAAGGTCGCCGTCATGCGGGGTCCGCTGGTGTACTGTGCCGAACAGGCCGACAATGCCGGCGATCTGTGGACGTACCGTTTGGAAGATGGCGTAAGCGGCGCGGATGCCGTCGTCGCGCACGAGAACGACCTGCTGGGCGGCGTTGATACGATCACGGTTCCCGCGGTTCGTGAGGAGTCCGACGCCGAGGGCGCTCCGCTGTATAAGGAAGCGGGTTCTTGCCGCCATCATGATGAGGTGGGCCTGAAACTCGTGCCGTATTACGCATGGGCGAATCGCGAACTGGGCCAGATGGCGGTGTGGATTCGCCGATAGCGGCGCCAAAATCTTGTTTTTCATGAGGTTCCTCACGAAAAACTGGGCGGAATGACGAAGATTGGAGCCTGCGGCATTCCGCTGATGGAAATGAGAGACCAGTCATCCCTTGAAAAAGGGGTGGCTGGTTTTTTATTGTTGTGCGATATTGTTGCGCGGCAATATTGCATGATTGTTGCGCGATGATATTGCCTAGCCCGACATATGAATCGTAGAGAAAAATATTTTCACTGATTTTCGCAAATGGTCGTAGTGAAAAAACGATGATGGTTAAAAATTGCGAAAAAATTTCGCATCAGGTATACTGGTTTTCGTCCGGTGGAAGCTCCAATCCAAATCCGCCGAATATCAATCTCATTTCCTCAAAAGTCAGAAAGCGCGGATGCACCCGCGTTTCATCGACAATAAGCCAATGACGGCTTGTACAGGAGAAAAGATGCAACCGAGAAGAAAGAAAAGGATGGTGGCGTCCATGGGCGCCCTGGCCGCAGTGGCGACATTGTTGACCGGCGGCGTCACCTCGGCATATGCCAACGACGCATCCAATCCGAATTCTGATATGGGGTATCCGAGTTTCAAGGGCGCCACGGATCCGATTCCGTCGTCCGGCGTTTCTTACGTACCCACCACCAGTTATCTGAAGCAGGTCTTCAACGAGGACCTTGCCAATGGTGCCGGCAGCGACACCTCGCACGATTTCTGGATCGACAAAATGCTTACCAGAGAAGGCGCCGATCCGGTCGGAACCGGAAGCAACGACGCCGGAGAATACTGGTATGAAGGCGCCGACCGCAATCAGTATCTCTTCAGCCGCGGCCGTGCCGCATACATGTACAACCATGAACCCGGATCCCTGGGCTTCGTCGGCAACGCGGCCTACTGGGACGAGACCGGCAACGACGGTTTCACCGTCACCGTGAGCGTCAACGGGACCGAGGTCTCGCTGAAGGAACAGAGCGACCAGCGCAAGCAGACGCCCAGCTACTTCACCACGGTATTCGCCAACGACGACGGATCCATCAAGGTCACGGAAGTCAAGTACATCACCTACAACAACGTGATGGTCGCCAACTTCACCGTGACCAGCACCGCGGACGCGGAAGTCGTGATGACCGCGGCCTCGCCGTTCGCGCAGGATGGCGAGGACGGAGCTGCCGAACTGACCGGCAGAATGAACGTCAAGAACGATCTGACCACCATCTATCCGAGGTTCTCCGGCAACGGATTCACCGCCAAGGACGGCAAGCTCGTGTCCACCATGAGCGTCAAGGCAGGGGAGGACCAGACCACCAAACTACAGCTGGGCCTGATCGCCAACGAACTGCCGGACTCCACCACCGAATACGAAGCCCGCTTCAACGGCGACCTGACCGATCCGGCCGCATCCTACAAGGATTCCGTGACCACCTACAACCAGTGGTGGTACGAGAACATTCCGTACGTGGAGACTCCGGAACACAACATCGACAAGACGGTCTTCTACCGTTGGTGGCTGAGCCGCTTCAACATGCTCGACGCCAACATGCCGGGCAACACCTTCCAGTATCCGACGTCCATCGAAGGCGTCCTCGGATACAACAACCAGATCGTGCTGACGTCCGGCATGTTCATCAACGACACCAAGTGGCTGCGTAATGCCGAATACTCGTACGGCACTTGGGTGTCCGCCGGCCAGACCGCCAAGAAGGGCAAGTCCGGGTACTACTATTACCACGACAATCCGGGTGACCCCGCCAACTGGAACCACAGCTACACGCAGTACATCACCAAGGCCGGCTGGGATTCCTACATGGTTCACGGCGGACCGTCCTCGCTGGCCGAGGCGCTGGGCGACTACGGTTCCCAGGACGTCAAGGGCCTGCTCAACTCGAAGAGCGAGTCGGACTACAACGACAACCAGAACGACAATGAGAACAGCCTGATCGACTGGTCCTGGTGGTCGATGACCGGTAACGACGCCGACGCGGTCTCCTTCTCCGAACCCGGACGTTCCGGACAACGCATGGACCGTGCCGACGGCTCGGCCAACATGTGGGCCAACGCCAACGCCGCGGCCAAGGCGTATGCGGCCGCGGGGGATACCGCCAAGTCCGAGGAGATGCAGAAGATCGCCGACGACATCAAGCAGGATGTGCTCGACAATCTTTGGGACTCCGACAGCAAGCTGCTGCTGCACAAGTGGATCAGCGACGGGGCGTTCGCCAAGTACAAGGAACTCAACAACTACTATCCGTATTCCGAAGGCCTGATGCCGACCGGAAACGACGACTACGACAGCGCACTGCGCCTGTTCGCGGACGCCGACGAGTTCCCGATCTTCCCGTTCTTCACGGCCAACCAGGCCGATAAGAAGGCGCTGAACTTCCCGGGCTCCAACAACTTCTCGATCATCAACGCCACTCCGTTGCTGCAGATCTATTCGGCCGGCATCCGCGACTACAACGCGGCCGACAACGGATACATCACCAACGAGTCGTACAAGAAGCTGCTGTACTGGGTCGCCTTCTCCCACTATCAGGGCGGCGACAACCGTTATCCTGACCAGAACGAGTTCTGGAACATGGACAACAATTCGTCCGGAAGCACCATTCCGGAGAAGAACAGCGACGCGTCCAAGAACGGCGGCAAGATCACGTACCGCTCCTGGATCCACCACACCCAGCTCGGTACCACCAACTGGACCATCATCGAGGACGTCGCCGGTGTCGTTCCGCGTGAGGACAACAAGATCGAACTGAACCCGATCGAGATTCCGGATTGGAACCACTTCACGGTGAACAATCTGAGCTATCACGGCAGGGACATGTCGATCGTGTGGAACAACGACGGAACGTACGACGCTCCGCAGGGATACACCCTGTACCTTGACGGAAGCGCGGTCTTCACCTCCGACAAGCTCGCCCATCTCATCTACGATCCGGCCAGCGGAACCGTTGAGGTGAAGGACGACTCCGGTGCCAACATCGGCGGCGTGACCACTGCCACCATGCCGAACGCCAACGAGGTCTCCTACGGTTCCTACAGCCGTGTCACCCAGATCTTCGCACAGTCCGGCCAGAACGTTGACGAGGCTTCCCAGAGCCAGACCAACGTGGCTCAGGGCGCGGACGTGGAAGCCACTTACGAAACCAAGGGATACCCGGCAACCAACGCCGTTGACGGAATGAACGTCATGGAATCGTTCTGGGGCACCAAGGGAACGGAAAACGCCGAGGATTCGATCACCGTCAAGTTCAAGGACGGCGTGCAGACCATTGACGACGTTCGTCTGTACTTCTACCAGACGTCCTCCAGCCAGACGATCTCCGGCTACAGCGAGCCCTCCGTGTACACACTGGAATACCAGGACGAAGCCGGAGAATGGCAGGTGCTGCCGAACCAGGTGCGTACACCCACATATGCGGGCGCGAATTACAACCGCGTGCAATTCGATCCGGTGAACGCCCAGGCCATCCGCGCCACGTTCACCCCTCAGTCGGGAATGGCCGTGGGTATCAAGGAGATTCAGGCGTACAACACCGGCATCAGGCCGACCGAAGAGCCGACCAACGCGGCTCCTGAAGTCGACGCGTACGTGTCGAGCAGCACGTCCTCCGGAGCGCAGATCGTCGGTTCCGTAAAGGACGACGGCTTGCCGAACGGCGAGATCTCCTCGAAGTGGGAACAAGTTTCCGGCCCGGAGAACGGTGTCGCGAAATTCGTCGACGAGCAGTCCACCAGCACCACCGTCACCTTCAACAGGGAAGGCGACTACGTGCTCAAGCTTTCCGCATCCGACGGCGAGAAGACCGGCGAGAAGCTGATTACCGTGCATGGCATTCCGTCCGACGGAACGGTCAACGTGGCTCCTCAGTCTTCCGCAACCGCAAGCTACACCAACGTGTGGCAGCCGAAGGACAACGCCAAGAAGGTCATCGATGGTCAGGTCGTGTACACCAACACGCCGAACGAAACCTGGAACAACTGGGGCGACTCCACTGGCGAGGACGCCACCCTGCAGCTGGAATGGGCCGGCTCCGTGCCGCTTAAGAAGGCGAAGCTGTACTTCTGGACCGACCACGGCGGCGTGCCGATGGTCAAGTCCTGGAAGCTGCAGTATGCCGATGCCGAAGGAAACTGGAAGGACGTCAAGCTCGCGAGCGGACAGTCCTACACCGTCGTGGAGAATCAGGGCAACGAAGTGAAGTTCGCCGAAACGGTTGAAACCAGCAAGCTTCGCGTGGTGTTCCCGAAGGGCTCCTATGTGGGCGTCAGCGAATTCGAGGCATATGCCCTCGATCCGGTGAGCGTGAGCGATGTGAACCGCATGGTCAAGACCGGCACCAAGGCGTCCGATCTTGCGTTGCCGACCACCGTCAGCGCGGCCTACACCGACGGCACCCGTCGTGATCTGGCCGTCACCTGGGGCAAGGTGACCGACGAACAGCTGGCATCCGATTCGGAGTTCACGGTATCCGGCGTCGTCGCCGGCGCTCTTGCCGGAGCGAAGGCTGTCATCGGCGTGCGTTCCGACGCGGAGGCGCAGACCTCCGGTTCGGCTCAGCCGCTCGAGCAGACCGTCTACCAGAACTCCAAGTCGATCGACCTGCCGACCATGGTGCCGGTGCGCTTCCCCAACGGCATGCTCGACGACCGCAAGGTGGTCTGGGACGACGAGTCCGTCAAGTCGATCGATCTGACGAAGATCGGCGATTACGAGGTGAAGGGCTCCGCCGAGGCCTCCAGCTCGGAAGCGAAGATCACCGTGCATGTTGTCGCCGATCCTTCCGGTTCCGTTACCCCTGATCCTGATCCGGAGCCGGAACCCGATCCTGATCCGGAACCGGAACCTGATCCGGAACCGCTTGAAGGCTGGATCGAAGGCAAAGCATCCGACACCACCGTCAGCGCTGAAGCAAGCTGGTCCCCGGCCGCAGGCAAGCTCAATGACGGCAAGCTCGTCGACGACGACTTCCCGACCGGCGACGACCAGGACGTCAATGCCTACGTGTGGGGCACCTGGGGCAAGGCATCCTCTGGCATGTACGCTCAGTACACTTGGAATCAGGCCGCTCTGGTCGATTCCAGCCGTGTGCAGTTCTGGGCGAACATGACCGACACCAACGACACCTTGGGCGGACTGGAGATTCCGACCGAATGGAAGATCCAGTATCTGGCCGAAGACGGTACGTACAAGGATGTCGAAAACGCTGCATACACCACGGTCCGCAACGACCCGACCCACCATGCCACCGATGAGGCCAAGGGCTGGAGCGAGGCGACCTTCACTCCGGTGAAGACGACGTCGCTCCGACTGGTCCTGGAGCCGTACACCGGCGGTGAAGGAGCCGGCACCTTCGGCGCCGCAGTCGTGGAATGGGGTGTGCACGCGTCCAAGGAGGAAACTCCGGAGCCGCCTGTCCCCACGGTAGACAAGACGAAGCTGGAAAGCGCGATCAAGGCTGCCGAATCGTTGGAGGAATCTCGATTCACCTCAACTTCCTGGAGTGAATTCGCTGCGACGCTGCAGGCCGCCAAGAGCGTGTACGACAACGCCGACGCCACTCAGGAGGATGTGGACGGTGCCGTCTCGAAGCTGGAGGACGCCCAGAAGGCCCTCGTGGCGCGTGGAGACAAGACCGGCCTGCAGCAGGCGTTCGACCACGCCAGCGGCATCGATTCGAGCAAGTACACCGACAAGAGCGTGGAAGCCCTCAAGGAAGCCATGAGCTCCGCGTCGGATGTGCTGGCGAACGTGGATGCCACGCAGTCCGAGATCGATACGGCCTACGAGACCTTGGTGAACGCCATCAACGGCCTTGAAGAGAAGAAGAGCGATCCGGAGCCTGTGGTGGTGGACAAGTCCGCCCTCAAGACGCTGGTCGCCCGTGGCGATGCGCTCAAGAGCGGCGACTACACGGAAGCATCATGGAAGTCGTTCTCCGAGGCGCTGGCCAAGGCCAAGTCTGTGCTCATGGACGATGCCGTCTCCCAGTCCGATGTGGATGCCGCCGCTTCCGATCTCGAGAAGGCAGCCGCCGCTCTGGTCAAGAAGGACGGCAAGCCCGCGAAGGTCGACATCTCCGAAGGAATTCAGACGAGCGGCAAGAAGCAGACTATCGGTAACACCGGTTCCAGCGTTGCCATTCTGTCTGCGGTGATGTTGGTTGCGATGGCTGTCGGAACGATTGCTCTGCTGGTCGTCAGCCGTCGCGGAACGGAGCGTTAAGGTTTCCTTTCGCTTCTGACTAAGGTGCCGATTCGGTTCATGTGGCCGGATCGGCACCTTTTGTTTTGTGGTTTGTTTTGTGGTTGGGTGGCGGCCGGGCGGTTGTTTGACGCGATGATTTGATTTGGGGGATATGTCTGCCCCCTTTATCAGCTGTTGTTCAGGCTCGGGAATTTACGATGTCTTTGTTTGTTGCATTGACATAATCAAGGAGGATTGTATGGGCAAGCTCATTCTCACCGGTGTCGACGGAAATCTCGGCGGACAGGCGGCCGACTATCTGTTGGAAATCGCAAAACCGGAGGATCTGATCTTCACCGGCTACAATCCGCAATCGCTGGAAAAGTATGCCGCGCAAGGAGTGGAAACCCGCGTCGCGGACTTCAATAATCGCGAAGGTCTGGAGAAGGCGTTCGAAGGCGGCAGTGTGATGGCGCTCGTCTCCATGCCGTTCGTGGGCGTCAAGCGTCAACGTGCGCAGGGCAATGCGGTGGACGCGGCGAAGGCCGCTGGTGTGGAGAAGGTCGTCTACACGTCGTTGGTGAATGCGGCGGACCCCACCAATCCGAGCGTTGAGAAAAAGGACCACATCTGGACCGAGGAGTTCATCAAGGAAGCGGGTCTCGACTACGTGTTCCTGCGTAATTCGCAGTACGCGGAAGCCATGATCACCAACTATTTCACATATGTGCACATGGGCGGTCCTTTGACGAACAGCCAGGGTGACGGTCTGATGGCATACATCTCCCGCAAGGATTGCGCCAAGGCCGTGGCGTACGCGTTGGTCGCCGAGGATCTGCATGAGGCGATTCTCGATATCAACGGTCCGGAACTGATGACCATTTCGAAGTTCTGCGAAATCGGCAACCAGGCCACCGGGAATCATGTGGAATACAAGGAAATCACCGACGAGGAGAACTATCAGGTCTTTGACGCCATGGGTGTGCCGCGCACCACCGACGGCGAATTCAAGGAAGGTTCCGAAGCTCCGTTCTCGTCGGACGGCATGGTCACGTTCGCGCAGGCGATCCGTGAAGGCAAGATGGCTGTCAAGACCGACGACTTCCAGAAGCTGACCGGATCCGAGCCGCTGAGCGTCAAGTACATGTTCGAACATGCCGACGAATTCCAGATTGGAGACAGGCATTCCAAGGACGCGTGACGTGCCGGCTGTCCGGCTGGGCTG
>CAVBVU010000070.1:0-9048 GCA_963598975.1 Anaerovoracaceae bacterium | reverse complement strand
GAATTATGCGGTGACGGGTTTGTATTTTTATGATGAGCGTGTGGTGGAGTTCGCCAAGCGGGTCGTGCCGAGTGCGCGTGGCGAGCTGGAGATCACGGATCTGAACCGTATGTATCTCGAGGCGGGCGCGTTGAGCGTGCGTACGTTGGGCCGTGGGTATGCGTGGCTGGACACGGGCACGATGGATTCGTTGTTCGAGGCGGGTGAGTTCGTGCGTACGGTGCAGCGTGCGCAGGGTCTGCCGATCGCGGTGGCCGAGGAGATCGCTTTCGAGAACGGGTGGATCACTCGTGGCCAGCTTATGGAGGCTGCCGTGAGGTATGGCAAGAGTCCGTATGGGAAGCACCTCAAGGATGTCGCGGAAGATAAGATCATCATCAAATCAAAAGAGTGAATGACTGCCGTTCTTCTTGTTTTCCTTCTTGATCCCGCCGATGTGGTGCGAATATGCGAAGAGCCGGAGTTGCCGGCTCTTGTATTGTCTATTGAACGATTTGTTGTTGTACTGTCTGTGCGAACGGTTAAATGGTTCGTCTCGGACTGAACGTTTCAGCGGATTGTTTTAAGCGGACCAAACGTTTCTGACAATCAACGTCACTTGCTGGATTCCTGCTTGAGCTCCTGGCTGGCGGTCACGGCCTTCGTGGCGGAATCGAGCTCATTGGTCACGCTGCGCAACGTGTCGGAATAAGTCTTAATCTCTTCCGTGGTCTTGTTGTAATCGTTCGCACTGCCGCTGGTAGGGCAGGATGGGGCGTCCGCAATATCTTCCGCGGAAGCGATCGCCTTCTTTAGCGTTTCCAACGTGGAACTGTCGGCAACATCATCGGCAGTGAGCTTCGACGCTTCCTCGGCCGCTTCTTGCGCTTCCTTGAAACTATCCTGATGCACGGTGAGGGACTTGACGTTCAGATTGCACGTATCGCTCGCGGCCTGCGCAAGTTCGCGATTGTTGCTTATGGTAATAATCGACGCAACGGCCAAAACTATCGCCACAACGGCCACTATTGCCACAACCGCAATAGTCTTTCTTGATTTTGTGCCATTCTTCTGCATGATTTCTCTCCTTTTGGGTGGGTATCAACAAAACGTAGCGAGTATACCGCGACTGCAGAAGAGGTACGGCGGATGTAATATTCTCTGGCGACTGGATGGATCGGGACGCTGGAAGGCTGGCCGGAGTGCGGTCAATTGGTAGAAATCGCCAGTCGCTGGTGGAATTTAGTCCCTTTAGGTGATGTTCGGCGTCTGAAATCATCCAGTCGCTGGAGAAATCTTGCCTGTGGCTGGCTCTTCAGCGACCGAAATTCGCCAGTCGATGGCGGAATCAGGACTCTAAGGAGCCATGAAAAGGGAAGAATCCGCCAGTGACTGGATAAATTTGGTCGCTAGCAGGTTGCTCAGCGGGTGGAATTATCCAGTGGGTGGATAAATCGGAATGCTGAGAGGGGTCGAGCAGGAGGATTTATCCAGCAGCTGGGGGAATTAGGTCGCTGGGAAGCCTCCAAGCGGGTGAAATTATCCAGCGACTGGCGGATTGGGGATGTTGGAGAATCGCCAAAAGGGAAGAATTATCCAGTGGGTGGAGGAATTATCCCGCGTGGAGGCCTCTGAGTGGGTGGATTTATCCAGTGGGTGGCGGGAACGGGATGCTGGGAGGCTGCTGAGAGGGTGGATTTATCCAGTGGGTGGCGGAAATGGGCCGCTGAGGGGACCCCAAGAGGATGAAAATATCCAGCGACTGGCGGAAATAGGCGCGGAGGAAAGGTACCGTATCCGCCAGCAAACCGCCGCACGCGCTGTAATGCGGTAACGTTTTATCTAAGAAAAAAGAAATGCCGCGAAGGGGGATTCCATGGCGCGTAGGGCGACTCTGAAGGATGTGGCCGCAGAGGCGGGTGTGTCCGTGACCACGGTCTCTTTGGTGCTGAACAATCGCCCGGCACGTATTTCTACCGAACGACGCGAGGCAATCGCGGCCGCGGCGAAAAAACTCAATTATGTGCCCAATCAGAACGCAAGAAGCTTGGTCACCAAACAGTCCAAACTGGTGGCGCTCATCGTGCCGGACATCGAGAATCTGTTCTTCGCGGCACTCGCCAAATGCATGGAAGACGAATGCGCGGCGCAGGGCTATTCGCTGATCATCGCCAATTCCGATGATTCCCGCATGGCCGAGCATAATCTGTTGCAACGCCTAACATCTCGCGGAGTGGATGGCGTCATGCTCATTCCCGCGAGAGAATCCTGCTCCGATGGCATTGGAGCAGGATTGCAGGCCGACGTGCAGGCCGCCACGTGCCCGGTGGTGCTTATAGACCGTTTGACGCAGTGCGGCTGGTGTGATGCTGTCGGTTTCAATAATTATCTTGGTGGCCGTTTGGCCGCGCAGTATCTGCTGGAGCACGGGTGCGAGCGCGTCGGATTGGTTACGGGAGATGTTGCGGAGTCGAGCGCGGCGGAGCGTCGCAATGGATTCGTGGATGCGCTCGAACAGGCCGGGGTGCCGTTCGATCCGGCTTTGTGCGTTGAAGGCGATTATCGTTTTGAGGGCGGTTACAATGCGGCGGATCGGATTATTGACGGTGGTGCCACGGCCGTGTTCTGCTGCAATGATGTTATGGCGCTCGGTTTTTGCCAGCGATTGGCGGAACGTGGTTTGACCGCTACAGACGATATGCGGGTGATCGGTTACGACAATATTTTGAAGCGATTCGGACTTGGTTGGCGTATGACTACCGTCGAGCAGAATGTTGCGGATTTGGCCGGCGTGTGCTGGGGGATGCTTTCGGAGCGTATTGAGGATTCTCTTCATAAGGGTTCCAATGGTGCGGGAAGAGGTGCGGAGAAGTCCGCGGCGAGCGGGCGCCCATGGTTGGCGAATCCACGCGTTGAGGTTTTGACTCCGAAATTGGTGCAGTCGTCCGCTCTGTGACGAGTTGGACGGATACGTGGATGTAGGCGATGGCCGGATTCTGGTGGCCTCATGTGGCTGAATAAGTGCGTTTGACACGGGCTCGTCTTTTGCAACACAATAAAAATCGCGACACGCTGATAGAGCCGTGTTGACGAACTTGCTAAAACGCTTTACCATAATTTCCGGTAACGCCATGAGTGTTGAATGAGGATGAAAAACGTGGCGGATATTCATCGTTCCGTCAATGAGGAAAGGTACGACAACGAAAAAGTTGATTCTCGATCTCGACACCGGCGTCGACGACGCACTGGCCATCTCGTATGCGCTGGGAAGCCCCGAAGTCGAACTGATCGGCATCACCGGCACGTACGGCAACGTGCTCGTGGAGCAGGGCGTGCGCAATGCGCTCGCGGTGACCGACCTGCTGGGCCATCCGGAAGTCAAGGTATATCAGGGCCTGCCGCACTCCAGCGTTACGGACGGATTCGAAGTGCTGCCCGTTTCCGCGTTCATCCACGGCGTCAACGGCATCGGAGACGTGGAGATCCCCGACTCGAACCGATCCGTGGAAACCGAATCCGCGGTCGACTTCATCATCGACGCGGTCAAGACCTACGGCAAAGACCTTATCTACGTGCCAACCGGCCCCATGACCAACATCCAGGCCGCGCTCAAGAAAGCGCCGGAAATCAAGGATGAGATCGGCCAGGTCGTACTCATGGGCGGCGCACTGACCGTTCCGGGCAACTGCAACGCCTGCATGGAAGCCAACATTTCCCAAGATCCGGAAGCCGCCGACTACCTGTTCCGCTCCGGCACGCCGACCACCATGATCGGCCTCGACGTAACCCTGCAGACCCTGCTCACCTACAAGGAAACCCAGCAGTGGCGAGACCTCGGCACCAAGGCCGGCGCATTCCTGGCCGACATGACCGACTTCTACATCAAGGCCTACGAGACCACATCCCCCCACCTGGGCGGTTGCGGCCTGCATGATCCGCTCGCGGTAGGCGTGGCGGTCGACCCGACACTCGTGACCACCATCGACATCAACATGAAAGTCGACGTCGAAGGCCCGACTCGTGGACGCACCATCGGCGACGAAACGCGCCTGAACGATCCGAACAAGACCATGAAGGTGGCCGTCGGAGTCGACGTGCCGCGCTTCCTCAACGAATTCATGACCCGTATCTCCGGCCTGGCAGCCAAGGCGGAGTGAAGAGAGTAAGTCGAGACAGGAAAATCCACTATGACTGAAGCTACCGAAGCTACCGAAAACGTATCCGGAACCGCACCCGAAAACGACGGTATCAGCAACAGAACGGCTATCCGTGCGCTGATTCCGCTGCTCATCACCTTCGTGCTCGGCACCCTGTGCCTGCAGGGATTCAACCTCGTGTTCCAGCAGGTCGGCGCCGATGTCGGCGCTCCGGAGCAGGCGTCGCTGATCACCGCATTCCCGAGCATCGTGCTCGGCATCGTCTGCTTCATCTACGGTTCGCTGGGTGATTTCGTGTCCCTGCGTAAGCTGGTGACCGTCGGATTGATCACGTTGTTCGTCGGATCCGTATTCGGATTCGTCTGCAACTTCTTCTTCACGGCGAACCTGTGGACCGTGATCATCGCACGTGTGATCCAGACCGCGGGCGAGCAGGTGGCCGGATCCGCCTTCCTTGTGGTGGCCACCAAGTATCTGCGCAACGATCTGAAGGTTATCTTCTTCGGTCTGTTCACCGCTGCATACCAGTTGTCCGCATCCATCGGCGTGTTCGCGGCGGGTGCGCTCAGCGCCATCGCATGGCAGTACCTGTTCCTGATTCCGGCGGTGACCATCTTCTTCCTGCCTGTGCTGCTCAAGACCCTGCCGGCCAAGGGTGGTAACGGCAAGAAGATCGACGTCCTCGGTTTCGTGATCTTCGGCCTGGCGACCGCGTTCCTCACCCTGTTCTTCTCGTATGAGGCATGGTGGATGCTGGGCGTTTCCGCGGTGCTGTTCGTGCTGTTCGCCGTGTACATCAACAAGGCTTCCGATCCGTTCATCACCCCGGCGTTCTTCAAGAACCCCCGCTGGCGTCGCGCGATCAGCCTGATCTTCTTCTTCTACTTCACGAACTACGCGCTTTCCCCGATCTACAACGTCATCGGCACCAACCTCTACGGCATGACCACTACGCAGGTTTCGAAGTACCTGGTGTGGGCCTACCTGGTCGCGGCCGTCACGGGCACCTGCTCCGGCTGGATCGTCGGCAAGATCGGCATCAAGAAGGCGCTTGTGTTCGCCGCCGAACTCATGTTCGTCGGATGGGTCGGCGCTGCGTTCAGCGTGAACTACGGCTTCCTCACCCTTACGCTGTTCGCCTGCGTGTACTACGCGGGATGCGGCATGATGTACTCGCCGGTCGTCTCCACGGTTCTGGGAACCCTCGAAAAGGACGAATCCGGCCGTGGCGTCGGCATGAACGATCTGATCATGAATGTTTCCCCATCCATCGGCATCGCCATCATGGGCAAGTTGATGAGCTCGGACTATCTGGTTGATTCCGCTCACGTGGTGGGCCGTACCGGTGCCGTTGCAGGCTATTCCAACCTGCTGCTCATCGGAGCGGTGATGGTGCTGATCGGCCTGCTTGCGTTCTACATGCTCAAGAGGCGTGTCTACGAAGGCAACCACGCGCTGGAAAAGAGAACAAAGAAAAACAACAAGCAGGCGGCCTGATACAGGCAGCTTGATTTCGACGGCCTGATTTCAGTGGCCTGATCTAAGGAGGAAAAATGAGTTCAGCCGAAGCGCTCGCCGCATTGGACCGCATCCACGGAACGGTGTCGGTAATCGGTTCCATGAACGCGGATTACACCGTGACCACGCAGCGACTTCCCGGCCCGGGTGAGACCATCACCGGAGGCCCGCTTCAGCTGCTGCCTGGCGGAAAGTCCGGCAATCAGGCCGCCGCGGCCGCACGTATCGGTGCCAGCGTGCAGATGTTCGGTGCCGTCGGATCCGATTCGAACGCCGACTTCCTGCTGGGAGCGCTCGGTGAGGCGGGAGTGAACACCTCGAACGTTCGCCGTGTGCTCGGCCCATCCGGCACCACGGTGATTACCGTGGACGCTGCCGGCGAGAACACAATCGTGTATTCGCCGGGTTCCAACGCGCAGGTGACCGTCGACTACGTGGAATCCATACGCGATGCATTAGTGCGTTCCTCGGTACTCGGATTGTGCCTGGAAAGCCCGATCGAAACCGTTACGTGTGCCGCGCGCATCTGCCATGAGGCCGGTGTGAAGGTGCTGCTCAACAATTCCCCGTTCAATCCGTCGCTGCCAGCCGAGTTGGTGGAAGCCGCCGATATTCTGCTTGTCAACGAGCATGAGATGGCCCAGCTGCTCGGCATTGACGAGCCGGAAAACGACGATTGGGATGCTTTCGACTGGAACAACGCGTTGGAGAAGCTGCGTTCCTTCGGTTTCGAGCAGGCCATCGTCACCTTGGGTGGGGACGGTTCCGTGGTACTCGACGCTACTGAGAGCAATCCGATTCATCGCATCGCTCCGGTTCGCGTGAAGGCCGTCGATACCACCGGCTGCGGCGATTCCTTCATGGGTACCGTGCTTGCCGGACTCGCTTCCGGAATGGCGTTGGCCGAGGCCGCCGAACTCGCGTCGTACGTTTCCGCATATGCCGCCACCGGTTACGGTGCGCAGGCATCGTACGGAAACGCGACTCAGATCCGTGAGGCATTCTCCAAGTAAATCGCGATTCGTTTGATTGCGATGCTCTGAAAATCGTGATTGCGGCTGTGGACGTGCGGCCGCAATCGCAACCATATATCTCTCCGAAAATAAGAAATCCCGCGAAACTGCAGAGAATCGCGGGATTTTTTATATAAAAACGTATATCAGGCGTACAGATTACGGGTGCGCATGTCTTCCGGCAGACCGTTCAGCAGTGTGGAGACGGAACCGGATTCGAAAACGGAACGGATACCGGCGGCCAGCAGCGGAGCCACGGACAGCACGGTCATGTTCGGCAGACGCTTCTCTTCCGGAATCGGCACGGTGTCGGTAAGCACGATCTCCTTCGCGCCGCAGTCCTTCAGGCGCTGCACGGCAGGACCGGAAAGCAGACCATGGGTGGCTACGAGCGTCACGGACTTCGCGCCGGCGTTGCGCAGCGTGCGGACGGCCTCGCAAATGGTTCCTGCGGTGTCGATCATATCGTCCACGACCACGCAGTCACGGCCGGCCACTTCGCCGATGATGCCATGCGCCTCGGCATGGTTCGGGCGGGTGGTGTCGCGCGTCTTGTGGATGAACGCGAGCGGAAGATTGCCAAGCTTGGCGGCCCACTGTTCGGAAACCTTGATTCGGCCTGCGTCAGGGGAGACGATGGTGGTGTTCTCCAGCGGCATGTTGTTGCGCACGTAATCCAGCAGCACTGGAGTCGCGGTCAGGTGGTCGACCGGGCCATCGAAGAAGCCCTGCTCCTGTGCGGCATGCAGATCGACCGTCATAATACGGTCGGCGCCGGCGGTCTTGAACAGATCGAACATCAGACGGGCGGTGATCGGCTCGCGGCCTTGGTGCTTCTTGTCCTGACGGGAATAGCCGAGGAACGGCGCCACCACGGTGATGGAACGCGCAGAGGCGCGCTTCATGGCGTCGACCATGATGAGCTGCTCCATGATCCACTTGTTGATCGATTCGCCGTGGGCCTGCATCACGAAAGCGTCCGCGCCGCGCACCGGCTGGGTGTAGCGCACGTACATTTCGCCGTTGGCAAAGTCGTAGGCGGTGGTTTCGAGAACATCGATGCCCAAATACTTGGCGGTTTCCGCGGCCTGCTCGGGGTATGCGCGCCCCGTGACCAAAGCGAGTTTCTTATCTGGGGTGCCTTCGAGAATCGCCGACATGCTTCGCCTTCCAAACGTTTTCGGTACGTGAAATTAAGCCAAACTTAAATATAACAATGCGGGTGGCCACGGCACGCGAAATCAAGAGGAAACCAAGGTAAAGCCAAGTCGAAGCCAAGGCGAAAGCCGGAAGGTTTCAAGGAGTCTTCAAGGAAAGAGACGGTTTCTCGGGCGGGAATTCGAGGCGAATACGTCGCACAATAAGGACGCCGGCCAAGCTGTTTCGTCGGGACGTCGGGATAGTCTAAACAGGTTGTCATCAAATGCATCCGTATTCCTTTATATATAGATGTTTGAGGGCAGTACGCATACACACTCCTGCCATGGAAGGTCCATGGCCGATAGTCCGAAGGAGGTGGGTGATGTCTGCGCATAAGTACGAACTGATGTTCATTGCCGATCCTGAGCTGGATGAGCGCGGTCTGAAGAAGCTGACCGAGCAGTATCTGGAAACTGTCACCAAGGAAGGCGGTGCCGTCGAGAACATCGACATCTGGGGCCGTCGCAAGCTTGCCTACGAGATCGCCGGCAAGACCGAAGGTAACTACGTTGTGGTCAACTACTCCGCTGAGCCGGCCACCAGCGACGAACTCGATCGTCTGCTGAACCTGAACGAATCCGTCATCCGCACGAAGATTCTTCGCAAGTAAGTAATTCAAGCTTTTTGGCTGCATAGTAAGTAGGTAACGTCATGGCAGGCGAAACAATCATCACCGTGGTGGGAAACCTCACGGCCGATCCGGAACTTCGTACCACCGGCAACGGCGCGTCCGTGGCCAGCTTCACGATTGCCTCCACGCCGCGTAACTGGAACCGTAGCACGAACCAGTTCGAAGACGGCCAAGCCCTGTTCATGCGCTGCTCCGCGTGGCGCGACATGGCCGAGCATTGCGCGCAAAGCCTTTCCAAGGGCATGCGTGTGATTGCGCAGGGTCGTCTGCAGCAGCGTTCCTACCAGGCGCAGGACGGCACGCAGCGTACCGTTGTCGAGCTTCAGGTCGATGAGATCGGCCCGTCCCTGCGCTACGCGACCGCCCAGGTAACGCGTACCTCCAGCCCCAATGGCTTTGCCGGCAATCGTGGCGGCAACGGCTTCGGAGGCAACAATGGAGGCTTCGGCGGAAACGCCGGTGGATACCAGGGCGGCGCAGGCTATTCCGGTGGAGCTGGTTATTCAGGTGGCGCAGGCTACCGTGGTGGAGCTTCCGCTCCTTCCAACGC
>CAVBVU010000069.1:0-9129 GCA_963598975.1 Anaerovoracaceae bacterium | reverse complement strand
TTGTCGGATGCGGTGTTCCATAGACACGAGATGCCGTGAGATGGTCCGGATTGAATGCTCTGCATGTTGAGGGCGTGTGAGTATTCCTAAACGTACGCAAAGGGGTCGGTTTGCGTACGTTTGGGGATATTGGACGGGCTGGAGTATGTCCATGCCGACGCAATGAGGTGCTTTTGCGTCGGCATGAGGATAATGGGGGTGCGTGAGTATTCCCGTACCGACGCTATAGGGTGGGTACGCGTCGGTATGGGGATAGCGGATGGGCTGGAGTATGCCCGTACCGACGCAAAGAGACGGGCTGGGGATCGGAAGCCTGTGATTTTGGGATTGGAAGTGCGAGCTTCGAATGCCGAAATGTCGGCATGAAACAAAAAAGTCGGACGGCATTGCCGATCCGACTGTCTTGCATGCAAAGTGCCCCAGATAGGAATCGAACCTACGACACCTTCTTTAGGAGAGAAGTGCTCTATCCACTGAGCTACTGAGGCAACAAAGATACATTCTACACACCTTGCGGACGTAATACGGAAAGCGGCTCGGAAAAACCGCACTTCGTCCTTGCGATTCGCATGCCGAGCCGCAATCTGAAACACACAATCCGAAACATCGCGATCGGAAGCGTCGCCGGTGTGGTCTCGGCAGCTGCCATGCCGGGCGATATGCGCTACAGATTCCCTTGGGTGCCGGCGGTGTCGGCTGCCTTGGCCTGCTCTGCCTGTGCCGCATCCAATTTGGCACGGACCTCACCCAGCAGGCTCTGCGCGCGCTTGGCAAGCGCCTCGCCGATTTCCCACTGACGCATGGACTGGTCGAGATTCAGGCCGCCAGCCTCCAGCGCCTGTACGGCCTGGATGAGTTTGTCTCGGGCCTCTTCGTACGGCATCTGTGCGATTGCCTCGCGTTCCTTGTCGGTAAGGCTGGATGCCGGGGTGGTTTCGTTGCTCATGGTCACTCCTTTGTTACGTTTTTGACTTCGGAAACTACAATGCCGTGCTTCAGCGTCACGGTCAGCTCGTCGCCGGCCTTTACCGCACTGGCGTCGTCAAGCACATGCCCGTCCGCGCTTTGCACCACGGCGTAGCCGCGGTCCAGGGTGGATTGCGGGCTTAGCGCGGTCAACGACGCATGGTTTTTCTCGATGGTGAGGCTTGCGTCGTCAAGGATGCGTGTCAGGCCGATTCGCATGCGCTGTCTGGCGTCGTCGAGGAACCTTTGATGCGGTTCCAGCATGGTAAGCGGTTGCGTCAGGCTGGGGCGATTCGCGTACCCTTCGACCAGTCGGCTCTCGTTGTTCACGGTCGCTTCGATGCGCATGCGCATGCGGTCAAGTTGCATTTGAACCAGCCTCGATTGTTCGAATACGTCCGGAACGACTCGTTTCGCCGCATCCGTGGGGGTTGAGGCGCGCATGTCCGCGACCAGGTCGAGCAGCGTCCAATCGTCGTCGTGCCCGACCGCGGAGACGAGCGGGGTGTGCGCTGCGGCCGCAGCCCGCACCACGCCCTCGTCGGAAAATCCGATCAAATCCTCGAACGCGCCTCCGCCTCGGGCCACGATGATCACGTCTACATCCGGATCGGCGTCCAATTGTTGGATCGCGCGAATCACGTCCGGAGGGCATTGTTCGCCCTGCACATGAACGTGGGCGATTTTGAAATCCACGACAGGCCAGCGTAGCCGCACGTTGGTGATCACGTCGCCTTCCGCACGTGCCTGCGGCGCGCAGATCAGACCGATGCAATGCGGGAACTCCGGAAACGCCTTCTTGCGGTCGGCGTCGAACAGGCCCTCGCCCTTGAGCTTTTTGCGCAACTCGTCGATCATGGCCTTGAGACTGCCGCCTGCGTCGACGGCGATGATCGCGTCCGCGCGCAGCGACAGCGAGGTGCGTTTCATCCAAAGATTCGGCTTGCCGTGAATGATGACGCGGTCGCCTTGCGTGAAGGATTCCGCGGCCGCGGCGAACTGTCCGAAGCCGTTGACCTCCATGGCGATGTCCTGGTCGTTGTCTCGCAACGTGATGTAGGCGCTTCCTCGCCGGCGCGTGTTGATCTGGGTGATTTGGCCGGCGACCCATACGGAAGGCCAGCGGTCGACCGCCGTCTGGAATTTCTCGCTGAGCAGACTTACAGGCCAAGGATTGTCCGCTGTGGTTTCGCGGGCCAGTCGTGCCAATGGTTTTGCGGATTGCTGCGGCTGGTTCTGCGCCGCCGTGGGGTTGTAATCCGGATTCCAAGTCATGACTCAAGAATCCATCATCTTGCGGACATGGAAAACACCTGTTCGAATGCATTCATCCCCTCGGTGAGGTAAAGTCGGGCGACACTCCGAAACGGGACGGTCACCTAATTTTTACAGATTTGAGGAATGGCGGAATGAAGCCCAAAAATAGGCTATTTAGTTTTTTTGACGGCGTAAAACACTACATGTAGTGCGAGGGTCGTGCGTGGGATGGCGTACTCTCGTATAGGCCCAAATTGCGGAACATGCGAAACGGGGCATGGAACTAGCCGGAAAAAACGGCTCGGAAAGGACGATGAATGCAGGAACAGGCTTTGGAAACCGCTGGTGTGAACACGAAATCCAACGCCGAAAAGGTGCTTGTTGAAAAGCGTGACGGCCGCGTGGTCGATTTCGACCCGGTGAACATCATCAACGCGGTGAAATCCGCTTTCGCCGACCTTGACATGAAGATCGGTCCGCAGGAGGACCGCATGGTACGTGTCATCGCGGATCAGGTCGAAGCGGAAATCAAGGATCGCTACAACGGACCTGCAAAAATCGAAGACATCCAAAACCTTGTGGAGCACGGCCTGATCGAAGCCCACCAGTACGACGTGGCCCGCACGTACACCAACTACCGTTTGAACAAGGACATCGAACGTGCCAAGGCCACCGACATCAACGAAGCCGTGAAAAGACTGGTGAACCGCGACGAAGCCTTGGTGAGGGAGAACGCGAACAAGGATTCCAACGTGTATTCCACCCAGCGCGATCTCTTGGCAGGCGCGGTTTCCAAGGCGTCCGCGTTTTCCATGCTTCCGGATGCGGTCTCGAACGCGCACATGAAGGGTGACATCCACTTCCACGATGCCGACTATTCGCCGTTCACCGCGCAGTCCAACTGCTCGCTGCCTGATTACTGGGATATGCTCGCCAACGGTTTCACCTTGGGCAACGCGCCAATGGGCTCTCCGAACAGCATCAGCATCGCGGCCACCCAGATCACCCAGATCATGAAGGATGTGGCATCCAGCCAGTACGGAGGACAGACCGCGAACCGCGCCGACGAGAACTTCGTGGAATACGCCAAGAAGGACTACGACAAGTTCCTTGAGCAGGCCCACGAGATCATGCCCGACGATCTGCCGATCGAAATCGCCGAACGCCAGGTGCGTATGGCCAAGGACGTCGAGCCGAAGCGTCTGCACTTCGAGAAGGATCGTCCGGCTCTGCCTATGGACGAGCCGTTCAGCGAGAACGCGGATCGTCTGCAGCAGCTGCGCGAGATCTGGGCCAAGATCCAGACCCGTAAGGCCATCTACGATGCCATGCAGACCATGGAATACCAGATCAACTCCAACCGAGTCTCCAACGGCCAGACCCCGTTCGTGACCGTCGGATTCGGCCTGGGGACCGACTGGTTCGCACGTGAGATTCAGCGTGCCATCTTCCTCAACCGCATTCGCGGCCTCGGTTCCGAGCACCATACCGCCATCTTCCCGAAGCTGGTGTTCACCATCAAGCATGGCGTGAACGCCGATCCGGGCGATCCGAACTACGACTTGAAGCAGCTGGCCCTCGAATGCGCCACCAAGCGCATGTATCCGGACGTGATCTTCTACGAGAACATCGTGAAGATCACCGGCTCCTTCAAGGCCCCGATGGGATGCCGTTCCTTCCTGCAAGGCTGGGTCGATCCGAAGACCGGCAAGAACGTTGAGGACGGCCGTATGAACCTAGGCGTGGTGACGGTGAACATTCCGCGCATCGCACTGGAATCCCACGGAGACAAGGAACGCTTCTGGAAGCTGTTCGACGAACGCATGTCGGTCGCCCATCAGGCGTTGCAGTTCCGTATCATGCGTTGCAAGCAGGCCGCTCCCGTCAACGCTCCGACGTTGTTCCGCTTCGGCGCGTTCGGACGTCTCGGCGCCAACGACAGCGTCGATCAGCTGTTCCGCAACGAACGCGCCACCGTGTCTCTTGGATACATCGGCCTGTATGAGGCGACCAGTGTGTTCTACGGCAAGGATTGGATGCAGGATCACATATGGGATCCGGAAGGCAAGGAGTTCGCGCTGTCGATCGTGCGCCGTATGAACGAGCTGTGCAAGGACTGGAGCACCGCGGAAGGTTACCATTATTCCGTGTACTCGACGCCGGCGGAATCGCTCACCGACCGCTTCAACCGCATGGACCGAGATAAGTTCGGCGAAGTGGACGGCGTTACCGACCATGACTTCTACACGAATTCGTTCCACTACCCGGTATGGCTGCAGCCCACGCCGATGGAGAAGCTCGACTACGAGAAGGACTTCCCCTACTACGCTTCCGGCGGATTCATCAACTACTGCGAATTCCCGTGCCTGCAGTCCAACCCGAAGGCGCTCGAAGCGGTGTGGGATTACGCCTACGGCATAGGCATTGGCTACCTCGGTACGAACACGCCGATCGACCGTTGCTACGAATGCGGTTTCCAGGGCGATTTCGAGCCGACCGAAGAAGGATTCAAGTGCCCTGAATGCGGCAACTGCGATCCGGACCATTGCAACGTCACGAAGCGTACCTGCGGTTATCTCGGCAATCCGGTGCAGCGTCCGATGGTGCACGGACGCCATGAGGAAATCGCCCACCGTGTCAAGCACATGAGCGGCGAAACCGGTCATGTTACGTTGAGTGATGGCTCCGCGCGCGAATGGTTCGAGGAGGCGAAGTAACGTTTTTGGCGCAACGCCAAATATGACGCGTGGCGCGGTGCGAAGTGCCGCGCTACGCGTCATGCCGCAAACGCAACGCATCGCAGGGCGCCGCACTATAAGGCGCATCACTGCAAGGTTTCGAAACGACTATCCCACAGTGGGAGGTAATCGCATGGTGAGCAGTGCCGATGCATCGATCAAACGTCATGATTTCGCCCCGGACGATACCGATCGCGGGCCTTTCATCCCTACGAACAGGTCCAACAATCCGAAGGCCGGTCAGTGGACCAACCGTATGAGCCGCAACATGGTCGCCGACTACAAGCGATTCCTCATGACGGACGGCGAAGGCATACGATGTTCGCTGTACGTGTCCGGATGCCCGTTCCGCTGCGAGGAATGCTACAACACCTCGATTTGGGATTTTCAGGCCGGATATGAGTACAACGAGAAGCTCGAAGCGCAGATCATGAGCGATTTGAGCCTGCCATACGTGCAGGGAATCACATTCCTGGGAGGGGAGCCGCTGCTCAATACCGGAGTCCTGCTACCTCTCTCACGCAGGATCCGTGAACGTTTCGGCCATACCAAAGACATTTGGTGCTGGACCGGGTACACGTGGGAAGAACTCATGCGCGAAGGGGAGAGCACCGACAAACTCGAACTGCTCGAACAAATCGACATCCTCGTGGACGGCAGATACATCAAGGAGCTGCATGATTCCCTGCTGCAGTTCCGCGGAAGCTCCAACCAGCGCATCATCGACGTTCCGCAATCGCTCGCCCAGGGCGAAGTGGTAATCTGGCCGAAACTGCACGACCAGTTGCGCGTGATTCCGGAAATCTATGGCAAGGATCGTGCCGCAGGAGAAGGACGCGCGTCCTAAATAACAATTGATTGTCTAAATTATGCGCCGTGTCGCATAATTTATGCAAAATGGCATCGAATTAGGTGGGGCACAGACTACCATTACATACTTGGTAACCGGGGCAGTGGACTCTATGCCCTAGCGTAGGTCCGGCCCGGCGGACAAGAATGAGTAGAGGTTTGTGCATGGTTGAAGCAGCGAACACCGTGGTTGAATCCCGCGATAGGAAGCCGTTGCGTGTGGGACTCGACATCGGCTCCACCACGGTGAAGGCCGTGGTCCTCGACCAGACCGACGCGTTGGACGATGTGCTCTTCTCAGATTATCGACGTCACCACGCGAACGTGCGTGCTACGGTCGGCGGCCTGATGGAAGACATCCACGCGAAGCTCGAATCCTTGGGCCGGGGCGACGAGCCGATACGATTGGCCATCACCGGATCTGGCGGCCTCGCGCTCGCCGACAGCCTCCACGTGCCGTTCGTGCAGGAGGTCATCGCCGAAACCCGCGCCATCGACCAGGAATACCCGCAAGCCGATGTGATCATCGAACTCGGTGGCGAAGACGCCAAAATCACTTACCTGAAGCCGACACCGGAACAGCGTATGAACGGTTCCTGTGCGGGTGGCACCGGCGCGTTCATCGACCAGATGGCCACCTTGCTCGACACCGACGCGTCCGGACTGAACGACATGGCCAAGAGCTACGAGACGCTGTATCCAATCGCGTCCCGTTGCGGCGTCTTCGCCAAAACCGATCTTCAGCCGTTGATTAACGACGGCGCGGCGAAACCGGATCTGGCCGCATCCATCTTCACCGCCGTGGCCACGCAGACCATCGCGGGTCTGGCTTCCGGCAGGCCGATTCACGGTACCGTGATCTTCCTCGGCGGACCGCTCTTCTTCATGTCGGAGCTGCGGGAGGCGTTCCATCGCGCGTTGGAAGGCAAGGTCGACGAATTCATCGTGCCGACCGACGCCCACCTGTATGTGGCGTTTGGCTCCGCGCTGCTCGCCGGCGAACCCGATCAGCTGGAAGAAGGCGACAAATTCGAGGCACGTACCTGCGAAGATCTTCTTGCCAGCCTCGAGGATCTCAAGAATCTGCCGGCGAACACACCTACCATGCCTCCGCTGTTCCCCACGGAGGCCGATCGTGAGGCGTTCAACGAACGCCATCATCGCGAACACGTGCATATCGGCACCTTGGAAGGCGCTCAGGGGCCGCACTTCCTGGGAATCGACGCCGGTTCCACCACCATCAAAGCGACGCTCGTGAACGACGACCGTGAAATCGTATGGTCGTCATATGCGACCAACGAAGGCAGCCCGCTCACGGCCGCGATCAATATCGTGAGGAAGATCCAGAACGAGCTTCCGGAAAACGCGTGGATCGCACGATCGTGCGCCACCGGCTACGGCGAGGGCCTGATCACGACCGGTCTGCACCTCGACGAAGGCGTGGTCGAGACCATGGCGCACTACCGCGGCGCGGAAATGGTGTCCCCTGGTGTGACCGCCGTCATTGACATCGGCGGCCAGGATATGAAGTATCTTGCGATTTCCGATGGCGTCATTGACTCGATCGCGGTGAACGAAGCCTGTTCCTCCGGCTGCGGATCGTTCCTGCAGACGTTCGCCCAGTCCATGGGACTGACCATTCAGGAATTCACACAGGCCGCGCTCAACTCCACCCATCCGGTGGATCTGGGATCGCGCTGCACCGTGTTCATGAACTCCTCCGTCAAGCAGGCGCAGAAGGAAGGCGCCTCGATGGAAGACATCGCGGCGGGCCTGTGCTATTCCGTGGTGCGCAACGCCTTGTACAAGGTCATCAAACTGCGTGACTCCGGCGAACTCGGAGACACGGTGGTGGTCCAAGGCGGCACCTTCCTCAACGATGCCGTGCTGCGGGCCTTCGAGCTGCTGACCGAACGCGAGGTCACCCGGCCGAATATCGCGGGACTTATGGGCGCGTACGGCGCCGCGCTTACTGCACGCATGCACTACACCGACATCGCCGACGAACTGGACGAAACGAGCGAGACATCCTCGAAGCAGGTTGAAATCGCGGGAGTCTTGCACACCGCGTCGAACATCGTGTCCGGCAGCGAACTCGACAACCTGTCCATGACTTCGGAACGCGACGTATGCAAGCTGTGCCAGAACCACTGCAAGCTCACCATCACCACGTTCCAGGACGGCTCCCGCTACGTTACCGGCAACCGTTGCGAACGCGGCGGCGATTCCAAAAAGCAGCGTTCCGACCGTCCCAACCTGTACGACTACAAGTACAAGCGTTGCTTCGCATACAGGCGTTTGACCGACAAGAAGGCCACCCGCGGCGAGATCGGCATTCCGCGCGTGCTCAACATGTACGAGAACTATCCGTTCTGGTTCACGCTGCTGACCTCTCTAGGATTCAAGGTGATGATTTCCGGACGAAGCTCGCATGAACTGTTCGAAACCGGCATCGAATCAATCGCATCCGAAAACATCTGCTATCCGGCCAAACTCGTGCACGGCCATATCAAGTGGCTGCTCGACAAAGGCGTGAAGAACATCTTCTACCCGTGCGTCTCCTATGAGGAAAACCTCGTCCCCAACACCGACAACCATTACAACTGCCCGGTGGTGGCCAACTATCCGGTGGTCATCGGCGCGAACATGCCTGAACTGCGAGAAGAGGGCATTCGTTACATGCGCCCCTACTTCAACATGGCCAACCATGAACTCATGGTGGACCGCATCGTTGAGGAATTCGCATGGGCCGATGTGAGCCGTGAGGAAGCCGAAACCGCGGTCAAGGCCGCCTACGCCGAAAACGAAGTGTTCAAGCATGACGTGCAGATGGAAGGTCTGAAGGCGCTCGCCTACATGAGGGAGCACGACTGCAAGGGCATCGTGCTGGCTGGTCGTCCGTACCATATCGATCCGGAAATCAACCACGGCATTCCCGAAACGATCTGCTCGCTGGGCATGGTGGTGCTTTCCGAAGATTCGATCAGCGAACTGCAGCCGGGCGACAAGCTCGACCTGAGCGAATTCCTCTCCGAAGGCGAAGAAGATCCGCGTAAGAAGAATGCGAACGGATTCCGCCATGTCGACGACCGTAAGGTCACCAAAATGCCGTTGCGCGTCACCAACCAGTGGGCCTACCATGCGCGCCTGTACTCGGCGGCGAACTTCGTGGCCTCGTATCCGGGCCTCGAACTCGTTCAGCTGAACTCCTTCGGCTGCGGCCTCGACGCCATCACGACCGACCAAGTCAGCGAAATCCTCGCCGACAAGGCCGACGTGTACACCATGCTGAAAATCGACGAGGTCTCGAACCTAGGTG
>CAVBVU010000068.1:0-9146 GCA_963598975.1 Anaerovoracaceae bacterium | reverse complement strand
GTGCAGGACCGTACCGTGCAGTGGGGCCGCATCAATCCGTTGGAGGCCCGCGACTTCCTGATTCGCCAGGGTCTGGTGGAAGGCGATATCCAGCAGCGTTTCTCCTATGATGATTTCGTCACGAGGAACCGGGACATTCTGGAGGATGCGGCCGATGACGCGAGCCGTACCCGTCAGGTGTCGCAAACGGTCAGCGACGAGGACCTGTTCGATTTCTACAACGCCATCATTCCCAATACCGTCACAAGCGTCACCGATTTGGCGAAATGGTGGAAGACGAAGCACGACGAACAGCCAGACCTGCTGAATTTCGATCCGGAGAAGGTCGAACGCCTCGCCGACGCCGATTCGGTGTCGTTGTCCGACTATCCCGACCATTGGCACACGCTCGGCACGGACGGCTCCCCCATCGATCTTCGGCTGAGCTACGTGTACGATCCGCATGATCCGAACGACGGCGTGACCGTGCATGTTCCTTTGAAGACGCTCTCGCGATTGACGCCGGAGCAGTTCTCATGGAACGTGCCCGGATTGTTGGACGAACTGATCGTCAGCATGATCAAGTCGCTGCCGAAAACGTTGCGCGTGCAGTTCGTGCCCGCTCCGGACACCGCCCGCAAGATTCGTGCGTGGATAGACGAGCGGTATCCGGATCTTCCGGGTTCCGGAAAACAACAGAGGCCCAATCCCGCACCGGAAGGTGCGGACGGCACGGCTGTATGGCCGGATTTGCCGCACGTGTTCACGCAGGCGGCCATTAGCATCATCGGCGCGCAGATTCATCCGGAAGTGCTTACGGGCGAATTATGGAACAAACTCGCACCATATCTGCGTATGACCTTTGCGGTGGAACAGCAGCTCCCCCCAAGCCGCAAACAGCAGCATGGCCGACGTCATGCGCGCGGCCCGGTCAAAGTGCTCGGCACCGGCAAATCGCTGGTCGAACTGCAACGCAAATTCGCGCAGCAGGCTGAAGCGTCCGCCCGACAGATGGTCAAAAAGCAGGCTGAAACCGCCGGAAACCAAGGCAAACTGGTGGAGAAGGCGAATCTGCTGCACAAGGCGGGCGCCACCACCGAATCGCGCGCAACCATGTTGTGGCAGGGCGCGCTTGACGCATTGCGCATGCCCAGCGAACGCATTTCCTCACGCTGGCTTGGAGCTGAAGCACTCATGCTGGCTTCGGCGCCATACCAATCCACCAAGGAGCTGACGGAGGATCTGCAGTTGGCCGCAGTCAAACGTCTGCTGCCGAAAGTCGACGAGCTGCCTGATGACGAGGCGTTGGCGAATGCCGTGCTTGACGTGCGAGAGGTGTTCGAGGATACCGTATACGCGGTCGCCCATGATGTGATCGCCATCTTGAAGCGCTATGCGGAAGTCGACAAGGCCGTTTCCGGCAAGGCCGATCTTCCTTTGCTAAGCGTGCTGCAATCGATTCGCGAGCATATAGCCACGCTGGTGTTCCCCGGATTCATCGGTAAGACGCCACCGGAATCGCTTGCATCGATCGAACGGTATCTGCATGCCGATCTGCTGCGGTTGAGCAAAGCGAAGCACGACAAGAATCGTGACGTCCGATGGGCCTGGGAAGCGGACGAGGCCCGGCAGCTGGCTGATAAAGCCATGGCGAAGGCGGAGCGGGAACCGGCCGGCCCACGTCATGAGGAGCTGATGAAACAGGCCGTCACCGTACGCTGGATGCTTGAGGAATTCTATGTGTCACTGTGGGCACAGGAACTGGGCACGCCGAAACCGATCAGCCTGCAGCGCATCAAAAAGGCGCTCGGCTGACCGGTCGTCGCCGAACTACCGATCGTGAGTTCTACTTGCCTCGTGAGTAGAACTCACGATCACGAATCATGAAGGGCTTCAGTATCGTGGTGGTTCCGATGGCGCACAGCAGGAAGACAGCGCCGACCGGGCCAAGCCACATGATTCCAAAATGGTTGTTGACCATGCCACCGACCGCGGAACCCAAGGCGATTCCGATATTGAACGACATGGAATTCAGCGATGCCGCCAGATTCAGAGAACCCGGGTGCGATTGCGAGGCGACGTCCATATACAGCACCTGCGAAGCGGAATTCTGCAGATACATGAACATGCCGAGCACCACCAGCAACACCGCGCCGTAGACAGGCACCCAATGCGCCACGATCAGCGACGCCATGAGCACCGCGTGCACGCAGTAGATCGGGCGGATGTGGACCAGTGGTTCGACTCCCCTACCACGATCCGCAAGCTTGCCGCCATAGAGGTTGCTCCACAGGCATGCGCATCCGAAAACAACCAGGCCGACACTCAGATACTGTTCCGGAACGTGCACCTCGTCACGCATGATCGGTGTCAGATACGTGTAGAACACGTAGCTTGCGGCCGCGCCGAACATCACATCGAGCACGCCCAACTGAATGCGACGGTCGAAGAAAAGACGGAACTGCGGAAGGAATCCGATTTTCACGATATGGCTGTTACGGGGCAGCACGATGACCATCAGCACGATGAGCGCGATGGTGAGCACATTGACCAGATGGAAGGCCCAACGCCATCCGAACATGTTCGCCACCCATGTGCCGATCGGCACACCCACCACGGATGCGATGGAGAAGCCGGAGAACACCCATGCGATGAATTTCGTGCGATATTGTTCGGTCGTCACGTCGGGAGCGTACGTCATGGCGATGGCCACGAGGGTTCCGGAAACAAGCGCGATGAGGATTCGCGCGACGACGAGCACGCCGTAATTCGGCGCGAACGCGCACAGCACATTACCGGCCAGAAACACGCAGACGAGAATCAGGTGCGTCGCGAATCGCGGGAAACGCGCGGACAGTGCGGAGCCGAACGGCGTGACCGGAGCATACACGATTGCGAACAGCGATACCAGATTGCCGACCGTCACCTCGGACACCTTCAATCCGGACGCGATATCCGGCAGAATGCCGACCATGATGAATTCGCTCATGCCCAGCATGAAGCTCAAAGCTATAAGAACCGTCACCGATGGATTGAAGAATCGTTCCTTCGCCATATCTTTACCTGCGTTAATCGTTTTACTTCCACTCTTGTCGAAAGAAACAATAGGACTCCCGCGCTACAATAAACGGCGATGACACGCAGAACAGACCAGATTAAGCGCGCAACCACGGCCAAGGACAGCAAACAATTCTCCTGGAAGAAGGCGACCGCAAAACAGCGGGCCTTGATCATCGGCGAGAGTACGGTGGCCGTCATAGCGGCAATCGCCGTCATCGTGGCGCTGGTGCAGTACGTCAACTGGCGTATAGCGGTCAACGAAGCGCGTGACGTGCAAAGTCAGATTCAATCGAAATACGATTTCAATCCCGGTAACATCATCTCCGACGGGCAGTTCTTCAACGGGAACGCGTTAAGCGAGGCCCAGATCCAAAGCTTTCTCGATGAACAGGGCGCCTCCTGCAGCGGGGACAACTGCCTCAAATCCATGACGTTCGACACCGAATCGCAGCCGGCCTCCGAATATTGCGAAGCGTACGAAAGCGACGGCAAGGAAAGCGCCGCGACGATCATATACAAATCGGGCAAGGCCTGCGGAATCAGCCAGAAAGTGCTGCTCACCGTGTTGCAGAAGGAACAGCATCTGGTGTCCGCGACCGATCCGAGCGAATTCCAGTTCAAGTCGGCGATGGGATTGAGTTGCCCCGATGACGCGAGCTGCGACCCGGAATATGCCGAATTCTTCAAACAGGTGTACGGAGCGGCGGAACGCTACCAGTATTACGTACACCATGAAAGCGACTACGGCTACCACGACGGCACTATCAACTACATTCAGTACAATCCGGATGCCAGTTGCGGAGGCACGGACGTGTATATCGAGAACAAGGCGACCGCACTGCTATACATCTACACGCCATATCAGCCGAATACGGAGGCTTTGGAAGCGGGAGTCGGCGAAGGCAACGCCTGTTCCTCATACGGAAATCGGAATTTCTCAATCATCTATTCGAACTGGTTCGGCAATCCACGAAGCTGATCCGGCGCTCGAATCGCACGGAAACTCAATAACAATTTGGGGCGCGGCCCGTCCACGGACCACGCCCCAAACACACGAATCGAAAACGAACGCGCCTACAGCTTCGGCAGGTACTTCTTCAGCTCGAACGGCGTGACCTGCTTGCGGTATTCCTCCCATTCCTGACGCTTGTTGCGCAGGAAATACTCGAAGGCATGCTCGCCAAGCACTCCAGCCACGAAGTCGGACTTCTCCATGATCTTCAACGCTTCGTCAAGGGACTCCGGCAACGGCTGGATGCCCATGGCCTGACGTTCCGCGTCGGTGAGCTCCCACACGTCATCGCTGGTCGGCTCGCCAAGCTGCATCTGCTTGTCGATACCGTCGAGGCCAGCGGCCAACAGCACGGAATACGCAAGATACGGATTGGCCACAGGGTCGAGCGCGCGGAATTCCATACGAGCGGAATTGTCTTTGCCGGGCTTGTACTGCGGGATGCGCAGCAAAGCGGAGCGATTGTTGTGTCCCCAGCAAATGTAGCTCGGAGCCTCATTGCCACCCCACAGACGCTTGTAGGAATTGACGTACTGGTCGGTGACCGCGCAGATTTCGGCCGCATGGTAAAGAATGCCCGCGGCGAACTGGCGGGCCGTCACCGACATGTTGAACTCCTGACCGGCCTCGTAGAAGGCGTTGGAGTCACCCTCGAACAGGCTCAGATGCGTATGCATGCCGGAACCGGGAGCGTCGGAAAGCGGCTTCGGCATGAAGCTGGCGTGAATGCCTCGCTCCAGCGAAATCTCCTTGACGACGGTTCTGAACGTCATGATGTTGTCGGCCGTGGTGAGAGCATCCGCATAGCGCAGGTCAATCTCATTCTGGCCAGGACCGGCCTCATGATGCGAGTACTCCACCGAAATGCCCATCTGCTCAAGCATGTTGACGGTGGCGCGGCGGAAATCCATGCCAGGGCTACGCGGAACGTGGTCGAAGTAGCCGCCCTCATCGATCGGAACGGGCGTCTGGGACCAGTCGTCCTGCTTTTCGAACAGGTAGAATTCGATTTCCGGATGCACGTAGAAGGTGAAGCCCTTCTCTTTGGCCTTGGCCAGCGCCTGCTTGAGCACATGGCGCGGGTCTCCAAGGGACGGCTCACCATCCGGGGTAAGCACATCGCAGAACATTCGAGCGGTGCCCTGTGGGCCTCCACGCCACGGAAGAATCTGGAAAGTGGACGGATCGGGCTTGACGATCATATCGTCCTCGGACACGCGGGTCAGTCCCTCCACCGCAGAACCGTCAAATCCGAGCCCCTCCTCGAACGCCGCCTCCAATTCCGCCGGAGCGATGGCCACGGACTTCAATGTTCCCAACACATCCGTGAACCAAAGACGAATGAAGCGCACGTCGCGTTCTTCGACAGTGCGCAGCGCAAACTCTTGCTGTTTATCCATAAAGTCCCATCGTTCCATGCGCATGTTACGAGAATCGTTAACACGCGCCGCAATTCGCACGATTCGTCAAGTACGATACGCCAAGCCCACACGAGGAACGCAAAAGCCGCCCACATGCAAACAGTATGCAAACGTGTATGCAAAACGGGCGGCTTGACGTCAAAAAAGATCCGCTTCTCGAACGACCAACGAGAAAAGAACCCGTCAGCGCGACACCTCAAGCGCCTCCTCGAGCGTGAACGCGCGGGCGTACAGCGACTTGCCAAGGATGGCGGAATCAACGCCCAGATCGGCAAGTTCCTTGATGGCACGCAAATCATCGAGCTTGGAGATGCCGCCGGAAGCCGTGACCTTCGCGTCCGTGCGTTCGGCCACCTCACGCAGCAGACCGATGTTCGGACCGCTCATCATGCCGTCACGGGCCACGTCGGTGACCACGTAACGGGAGCAGCCCACGGAATCAAGGAATTCCATGGTCTCGAACAAGTCGCCGCCTTCCTTCACCCAGCCACGGGCCGCCAGCGTATGGCCACGCACGTCGAGTCCGACGGCCACGCGGTCACCATACTTTTTGATGATTGAGGCAGTCCATTCCGGATTCTCCAACGCGGCGGTACCGATGTTCACACGCGCAGCCCCTGCCTCAAGAGCCGCTTCGAGGGAAGCGTCGTCGCGCACGCCTCCAGACATTTCGATATTGACCTTGTCACCCAGCTCCTTGACAATGGAACGCAGCTGGTCACGGTTGTTCCCCGTGCCGAACGCCGCATCAAGATCGACCAGATGAATCCACTGCGCACCGGAATCAACCCACGTGCGGGCGGCTTCCAAAGGAGAGCCGTAATCAGTCTCCGAACCGGATTCACCCTGACGAAGGCGAACCGCCTTGCCGTCGCGAACGTCCACTGCGGGAAGCAATGTCAAAGACATGTCTGTACCTTTCTCATCTCACACACTGTGATCTGTAGTTCTCTGAGACTCTGCGAATGAATAGCGCAGGCGCATCAAGCCATCTTCCTTCAACCATCAGCCATCATCCGTCAGCCGCGCAAAACCGGACGCCGACGGATCAGCATACCGACGAATCAGAAGGAAGCCACCCAATTACGCAACAGCTGGGCGCCGGCCTCCGCCGACTTCTCCGGATGGAACTGCGTCACGAACAACGGTCCCCTCTCGTATGCCGCCACGAAACGGCTACGGCCGTAAGTACACCAGGTCACGTACTCCTCGGCACCGCCGAAGTCGATATGCTCGTCGGATGTATCGGCTTCGGCCGCGCTCATCGCGGCATAGGAATGCACGAAATAGAACCGCTCGTTCTCAACGCCATTCATCAGCACGGAGCCTTGCGGGGCATCCACGGTGTCCCATCCCATGTGGGGCACCACATCCGCGTCAAGCAGCTCGACATCTCCCTTGATCAGGCCCAGGCCAGCGGTGCCATCACCGTGTTCCATGCCCCGTTCGAACATGATCTGCTCGCCGACGCACACGCCCAGGACCGGACGCCCGGCACGCAGACGATCCTTGATCACCGTGTCTCCCCCGACGCTTTTCAGGCCTTCCATACATGCCGCGAACGCGCCCACGCCCGGCACCACAAGGCCATCGGCTTCCAGAGCCTGCCTATGGTCGGAGGTGAGGGTCACATCAAGATCAAGATTCGCCAACGCGCGAACCATGGAACGCACGTTACCAAAACCATAGTCGAAAACCACCACGGAAGTCATGGACGTTCTCCTTTCCGCATCGATACATGCAGTTTTGCGTTATTCATCCGCCTTTGACCCGGCGAAGACGGTCAAGCCATCGATATCGTTTTATTCGATGGCCCCGCCGCCACGGCCGAAGCGGGTGTGTTCGGCCAAAATCTCCATAGCCTCGTCTCTGCTCAGGTCCGCGGAGTCCACCACCTTGGCACCGGAGTCAACCAGCGCCTTCATATCGGTGATTCCCAGCAAAAAATCCTCCACGAACGCTGCGGTCGAGGTGAACAGCACCGGCGGCGCGAACGTTCTGCCCGGCTTGCCTTCCATATACATGGTCGCTTCGAGCTTGTCGGCACGGTTGACCGCCAGAACCGCAGGCATTCCGGAAACCACGATGGTCATATCCTTCACCGCGGTTTCCGGACCGTCACCATCCAGATTGCGCAACACCGCAACGGCACCTTGCTCCGATTCGATGCACTGCGCGGAGATATCCGACAATTCACAGAACGCCGCCAGCAATCGGGCGGATGTGAGTCGAGTGATAATCACCGCCACTTTGGCCCGGTTGCCCAGCAATCCCTGCAGCTCGTCCTCGAATTTGAGCGAGTTCTCGGCTTCGTCGAGCATCTTGTCGATGTCGGACGACTCCTGATGATCCGATTCCGGTTGCGAACCGTCGGCGGATTGCGATTCCACGGACTCGTTGAATTCCTTTTCGAATCCGGCCATGGCCGCCTCCAGCTCCTCTTCGCTGAAATGCATGCCATCGGCGTTGAAATCCTCGGGATTCACATCGTCGAAATCATGAATCTGGTCATCGGCCATCACAGAGCGCCCTTCGTGCTCGGAATGCCGTCGACGCGCGGATCGGGTTCGATCGCGAAACGCAACGCACGAGCCAGCGCCTTGAATTCGGCTTCGGCGATATGATGCGGATCACGGCCTGAAATAACCTGCAGATGCAGACAGATTCCGGCATGCATGGCGATGGATTCCATGACATGACGTACCAGAGAGCCCGTGAAATGGCCTCCGATCATGCAATATTCGAATCCTTCCGGCTCTCCGGTGCACACACAATACGGACGTCCGGAAATGTCGACCACCGCTTTTGCCAGAGCCTCATCCAGCGGCACCGTCGCATCGGCGAAACGACGAATGCCACGCTTGTCTCCCAAAGCCTGCTTCAGCGCCTCACCGAACACGATGGCGATATCCTCAACCGTATGATGCGCGTCGATGTCGGTATCGCCCGTGGCTTTGATCGTCAAATCGATGAGCGAATGCTTGCCCAACGCCGTCATCATATGGTTGTAGAACGGCACGGAAGTGTCAATGTCGGTCTTGCCCGTTCCGTCAAGGTTCAGGCTCAGCTCGACCTTGGATTCGCTTGTTTCTCGAACGATGGTTGCTGTACGCGCCATGGTTGCGACTCCTTTATATGTATGTTGTCAGTCCTGCTCCACGATACGCAGCACTTCAGCCAACGCCTCACGGAAACGGGCCATTTCCTCATCCGTGCCCATACACACGCGCATCCAACCGTCGGGACCGACGGTGCGGATGAGCACGCCTCGCTTGAGCAGCTCGTCGAAGATACGGTCGCGATCGTCGAAATGGCCGCCGAAAAGAATGAAGTTGGACTGCGTGCGCGCCACTTCCAGAGGCTGGCCCTTATACGTCTGCTCCTTGAGCCAGGCGGCGGTCTGGTTGCGGATATCACGCAGATGCGCCACCCGTCCCAGCTGCTCGTCGGTATGTTCGAACGCGGCGAGGGCCGCGGCCTGCGTGACCGCCGACAGGTGATACGGCATACGCACGATGCGCACGCAATCGATGATGCCCTTGCTCGCGGCCAGGTAGCCGACACGGGCTCCGGCGAACGCGAATGCCTTGCTCATGGTCCGGCTCACCGCAAGATTCTCATATTCGTCGATGAGTTCAAGCGCGGTGGGAGTATCCGGGTCACGGAATTCGATA
>CAVBVU010000067.1:0-9250 GCA_963598975.1 Anaerovoracaceae bacterium | reverse complement strand
TAGCAGACCTTGCCTTCCTCATGGGTGGAGCCATCGGTGCTGATCGACGGATACCAGCCGCCGTTTTCGTCATCGTGCAGCGGTCCGCGAAGGCCTGCGATCGCCTTGTCCACCAGTTCCGCGGCTTCCGGTTCGCCGTGAAGGAATCCGAGGGAGTATACGTGGGCCATGCGGCAGGTGATCCATGTGTGGATGCTTTGGTTCAGGTCGGGCTTGCCGGTGTCGTCAAGCCAGTAGGAGCCGCCCTGTGGAGCGGGGAAGTTGTGTCCGAAATGCAGGAGTTCGTTGGTTTCCGCTTCGAGCAGGTCGTGGTTTTCCTGTGATCCGAATACGTAGGATTCGGCGGAGTATGAAGTTGTCATCTGTTGAGGGTCCTTCCTTGGAATCGTCCGCAATGACGTGGTAACTGGGTTGATGTATTAACTATGTTAATCACTTAAGCGGTTAATGCAAGTTGTCACAACGGTGTGTCGTGGAGGTGGTCGGTAGTTAGGTATCGTTAAACCGCCTGTCTCTGCTCGTCCGTATGCAGAGATTTCCGTCATCGGGGTCCTTCCTCGTAGTACTCTGCGAAACCATGGGAATCGAATATACCGAAGAGAAGAAGTTCACCAAAGAGCAGACGCAACGACTGTTTCGCTCGGTCGGTTGGATTTCGGGAGAATATCCGGAACGATTGCACAAGGCTCTGATGGGGTCGTCCACGGTGTTCAGCGCTTGTCACGACGATCGTCTGGTTGGTCTTGTGCGAGTGCTTGACGACACTGAACTCGAAGGTGTCCGTCACGCCACCGAAAAGGTACGCAAACGCGACCGGTATACGCAAGTCAGTTGGGCGTTTTGCCAGTTGCGGCAGATGATTGAATACAAGGCCGTAAAGTCCGGACATCCCGTCATCATGGTTGACCCTCGTTACACAAGCCAGACCTGTCCGAAATGCGGTATGGTACGCAAGACGAACAGAGACAAGCGACTGCACGAATATCGGTGCTCGAATTGCAGCTACCGTTCTAATGACGACAGGGTTGCCGCAAATGAACATTCAACGGCTCGGATACCAGAGCATAGTTGAATCCCAGTCGGACAAGCTCTGACTTGGGAGGGATGCCGTCAACCATCCCATGATGTTCCGCCAGCCCGTATGGGCTATAAAAGCGGGAGGAGTCAGTAGCATGATTCTCCGTTCTCACCGCCGGGCAGGGACAAGCCGCGATGCTCGTCATCGCGGTAGTTGACGGGTTGAGGCTCTTAAGGCCGTTGATAAAGAGTCGTATGCGGAGTATGCTGCGGATCCAGTATCCGCCGATTACATTCCAAAGGTGTTTCCCTCAAAAGTTGATTTGCGGGAGAGCTGCGTAGTGACACCCGTCAAAATGCAAAATCCGTGGAACGCCTGCTGGTCTTTTGCTGCTACTGCGGCTTCGGAAACAAGCATTTTATCGGAACTTGGAACTACCTACGATGCTACTGGACTCGACCTTTCGGAACGTTATCTGGCGTGGTTTGCATATTCCCAGGCCACAGAGGATTTTGCCGGCTCTGCACAAGCGGGGGAGGGGTTGAAGAGAACGTCCTCCGTGTATGAGGGTGGTCACTCGTACTTCGCGTCGTCCCTCTATTCTTCTGGTGTCGGTCCGGTGTATGAGTCCAATGCGCCATACCGCGGAAAAGAGGGACTTATCAGTGTGGCGATATATGACCCCCAACAACTACATCGTAGCTGAGGAAGATCTGTATTTGGACGCGGTCGGGGATTATGTGGAAGAGCAAACGGCCAAGGGGCACAAGACCGTCGTCACCGGTTATTCCGATCAGGACGATTGGGCATTAAGCGATGACTTATGCGGTAAGTCCGAATATGCGCTCGAGGAAAGCTACATCTTGCCCGAGCTTCGTGTTCTTGACTCTGACGGTAATTATGTAGGTGTCAGTCAGGAGGGGTTGGACGCGGTAAAAGAGCAGATCAACAATGGTAGAGCCGTCGCCATGGTGTACGCCTATGAGGACGTCAATCTTGATTTTCCCGAGTATTTGAAATGGGTCAAGTATATGAATCTTGATACTTGGGCAGTATATCGTGACACTGGTCTGGAAAGCTCGCACGCAGCAACGATCGTCGGTTATGACGATGACTATGCCGTGTCGAACTTCCGTGAGGATAAGCAACCGCTTGCGCCGGGTGCGTTCTTGGTGAAAAACAGTTGGGGATCCAGTACCAATGAAATTCCGAACAAAAGGAACTGGGGTGAGCAGGATGCGGATGGTAACTGTACGGGATATTTCTGGATTTCATACTATGACCACACCATCCGAGAACTCTCCGCGTATAATTACGATGTAGATTCCGGTACCCAGAATGTCCATTTCGATATTGATCAATACGACTACTTGGTGCCATATGGCACTCTCGTGAGGGAGCCCGATACGAAGACAAGTTCTGCCGATGTGTTCATGGCGGACGAGGATCATGTGGTGCGTGCGGTGTCGAGCGAAACCGCAAAGCCTAATATGCAAGTGATCTACGATGTGTACGTGCTTGATGAGAATGTGCAAAGACCGGTTGACGGTAGGCTGGCATTCACGAAGGATGTGACCTGTGGCTACGCCGGATACCATCGTTATCTGATTGAAGACGAAAACGAGTGGGTCGCGCTACGTAAGGGACAACGTTATTCTGTAGTCATTACCCAGAAACGTACCGAAGACAATGGTGATAAGTACTATCAGACCGCCGGAGCGAGCAGTAGCAAACTGGACAGTTCGTATGACGTCATCAAGTTTGGCACGTATGAGACGAAAGTCAACGAGGGTGAAAGCTGGACCCTTGAGCCGGACGGCGAATGGTCCGACTGGAAAAACGTGAAAGACGTTCTTGACTCGCAGGAGACTTCATGGCGCATCGATAACCTGCCAATCAAAGCATTCTCGGAGAAGCATGGCTGGGCTTCCGTTGACGAACTGATATCCCTTGAAAACGCGATTCACTCCGCCAAAACTGTACTTGCCTCGGCGTTTGTCAGTGTGGATGGCTCCGATGTGAGCGCATCGGATATCTGGATGACGCAGGAGGAACATGACGCGTTCGTTGCGGCCATTGATAAGGCAGGTGCGAAGCTTGACGATGCAGGGTCCGACTATAGAAACGTGTTGGCCAACACCACCCCGAATTCCGATGATGTGAATGCTGCCATTGCATCGCTCGTATCTCTAGCCAAGGCCGGAACGAAGGCCGATACCTCAGGGAAGGACGACGACGGCAAGAAGGAAGAAGGAGCGGATTCCAAAACGAATTCTTCCAAGTCCAACGATGTGGCGGGCGTCAAATCCAAGGAGCTGGCTATTTCCGGTACGGATGTTTTTGTCCCCGTCATCGCAGGTGTGGTAGCCACGCTTGTTGCGGCCTTCATTATCATCCGTCGTGGGAATCGTGTGCAGAACCTCCATTAGGATATCTCCATTAGGATATGGCGAAGATGGTGCGGTTCTCCGAAACGAACCGCACCACGAACGACCATTTGATATGTCTGTTCATTCATTCAATCGGCCGATGTCGAACGGATTGGTGGTGTGCCGCAATGCGTTCAGGGTAATCTGTGCAGTAAAGAATGACGTGCATATCCAGCCGTCGTGATTGACACTTCGAAGGGTGCCGTGCTTGTAAGCAATGGCACTGTCAGGAGAAGCGTGGGAGAGAAAGAATTTCCATATGAGGAAGCTGTTTGGGGAACTTAACATGAGTTGGCTTGCCGTGGTGCTGTTCGCGGCCGCCGCGGGTATCTACACCGGCATCGTCGGATCTATTCCGGCAGTGGCGGATACATCGCTCAAAGACATTGCGGTCAGCTACGAATGGTGGGTCATCTTCGCGGTGATCATCGCATCCAACTGTACGAAAAATTGGGAGTCAGCGCTCAAAATCTTCGTTTTCTTTCTCATCAGCCAGCCACTCTGCTTTGTTGTCGAAGTGATGTTCGGTCTTTCCGCCGATCAGGCGTTGTACTATTACTGCAACATCTGGGGTCCAGCCACGCTTCTTACTTTGCCTGGCGGATTCATCGCGTACTACATCAACAAGCAAAACGTGTTCGGTAGTGTGATTCTGGGCCTGGGCAACTTCATACTGGCGCTTTTCGGAGTCTTCTACTTGGCCCAAGTGCTAAAGAATCCTCCATATCATCTGCTCAGCACCATCGTCTGCTTTGCCGCCATATTCATTCTGACTTTTCAGATTCAGAAAGACAATAGGAACCGCATAATATCTCTTCTGGTGACTGTTGTGGTCACGATCGCGGTCTTCGTGCTTGCGTGGATGACCGGACGCGTCATCATCTAGATCATGGCTGAACATCCATATTCCGATTGTTGGACTGAGATAATGCAGATGTTCTGATTGCGGATGTATGGGTATAGTCGTCGGCCACGTGTATTCCCATACCGACGCAAACGACGTGTTTTGCGGCGGTACGGGAATAGTGACGGGCTTGTAATATTCCCGTACAGACGTAAAGTCTACTGTTTGCGTTGGTATGGGAATAGCGGCTGTAGACCGTTGGAAATAAAGGAAAAGCCGCCATTTCTGGCGGCTTTCGAAACGTGGAGATGCGGGGCATCCAACCGCAGAAACTCATGCTGGACCCCAACGTCGATGGACTGCTCGTCAAGGACAAGGCCGGTGAGCCGTTCAAGGCCGTCTCCGACGTATACGCATTCCCACAACGCCAACGATTCACCACTGCCCATGAGATAGGACACTGGGTCCACAAATACCAGGACACGCCTGACGACGCGGTGCTCGGCAGGGTGGAAAGCCGCGACGACACCTCATCCAAGGGAATCGACCCCGAAGAGATCTGGGCCAACCGTTTCGCCGCCGCGCTCCTGATGCCCGCCGCGATAGTCAGACGACATTGGGGCGAAGGGCGCACCCGTGACGAGCTGGCCGGGATGTTCGGAGTCTCCCGTCGGTCCATGGACGTGAGAATAGCCACCCTGGGATTGCAGTGAGCGAACGGGATCCGGATGAGAGCGGTGACGCGCTGGCCATGTACAGCAAGGCGTCGAACGACACCTCGCAGGTGGAGGCCGCGTTTAACCCCGCGTCCAACGGCGGCGAGAAAGTCGATGATTCCGCGGACGAGGCCACAGATACGGCATCATCGTTCAACGCCCGACGGAGGGAGAATGCCGCTCTCCGCGAACTCGATGCGAAAAACACGAGACGCGAGCAGGAAAACCAGCTGCGTAAGAAAGTGGCGACCTGGTCGTTGTGGTTCGTGCTCGGTCAGCTCGTGGTGACGAATACGACCATCGTCGCGTACATCGTCACCATGCTCGTGGTGAGGCAATGTGTGCCGACCGAGGTGCTGGTCACGTGGCTGTCCTCGACGATCGTGGAGATCATCGGCATCCTTTGGGTCATCGCACGCAGCCTCTTCCCGTTCCGGGATAGGCGTCATGACACCGAAGGCGAGAAGCGCAGGTAGGGGATCGGTCCGAATGATTCGGGCCCGGCATCCTTGACGTGTGGATGCCGGGGCCTGTCCTATTCGGTCTTCTTGCGTGGCCGTCCGCCGCCGACGCCCCTGCCGGGACGTCGCGCGTTCCATTGGTCGATGGTCTCGGGCAGCCAGCCGCGCGTACGGCCGATGGTGACGTCGGGTTCGGGGAGCCTGTAGGCGCTGACGGCGGCGGTGCTGATGCCGAGCCGGTCGGCGACCTGTTTGACGCCAAGGTATTCAGTCGTCATCTCCGCACCTCCTGTCCATGATGAGCGTGGCGAGGCTCCAGATGCCCGCCGCAAGCCCGAAGAGCCCCGCCTGCAACGGTTTTCCCGTGATGCCGAACGAGAGTGACGTCAGGCCGCATGCGATGCCGCATGCGGCGAACAGCGTGCTTGTCTTCATGATGGCCATGAAATAGGATGGAACCGGGGTTCCGGGCAATGGGTCTGCTCGGAACCCTCTTGTCATCTGCCGTGCCTAGGCGGCCTCCTGAGCGAGATGACTATCGCCGCCAGCGCGATGATGTTGCTTACTACCGAGCTGATGGCGCTTACGATGTCCGTCCATTTCATGTTCACCTCCTTTCCTTGATATAAACTATATTAGCATAGTAAATAAAGTAATGCAAGCTGGAAGACGAAAACGAAGGAAAGAACCAGCGGATTGATAGACTTGATGCCACAAAAGACCAAAGGGGCGCAGAATGGCCTACACAATCCGCCAATATTCCACGAAATCCGGCAAGCGATACGAGGTGCGCTACAGAAAGCCGGACGGCACCCCCACAGGCAAGCGCGGCTTCAAACGCAAGATGGACGCCGACGCATGGGGAGCCGCCAACGTGACCACCGCCATAAGCATCGGAGCCTACCTTGACCCGCAAGCCGGACGCAGGCTCGTGGAAGACTTCTGGGAGCCGTGGCTGGCCGCCAAAAAGACCAAGGCGAAGCCAAGCTATGTCGAGACGCTGGAAAGAGCCTGGCACGCGCACGTGGCCCCGAAATGGGGAACGCGCGAAGTGCAGTCGATCACGCACGACGAAGTGCAGATATGGGTCAGCGGGCTGGCGGAGTCGAAGAGCGCGAGCGTCGTGCTCCGCGCCGTAGGCATCCTCCGCGCCCTGCTCGCCAAGGCCAAGGCCGACAGGTGCATCCACGACAATCCATGCGACGGCATCGAACTGCCGCGCAAACGAAGGAAAAGCCACGTTTATCTTTCGATCGACCGATTGCTGGCCCTGGCCGACGCCTCCGGCTGGCGAAGGCCGATAGTGCTCACTCTCGGCTTGTGCGGATTGCGTTGGGGCGAATTGGTGGGCCTGCGGGTCGGCGACGTGGACCTGGAGCGGCAGCGCATCCACGTGCGCAGGTCGGCCACGGAGGTCGACCATGAGATCGTGGTGGACGTGCCGAAGACGGGGGAGGAGCGCACCGTCATCTTCCCGCGCATGCTGCAGCCATGCCTTGAGGAGGCCTGCAGGGGCCGTCAGCCGTCCGACCTGCTGTTCCCCGACAGGCGCACCGGATCGTATATGCGCAAGACCCACGGGCCCTGCACGACGTCGAGCTGGTTCTACTGGGCGAAGAAGCGCAGCCTGGGGGATGAGATCGCGTCCACGATGACGATCCACGACCTGCGGCATACCTGCGCGTCGTTGCTGGTGCATGCCGGAGCGAACGTGAAGGCCGTGCAGCGGCAGCTGGGGCATAAGAGCGCCACGATGACCCTGGACGTCTACGCGGATCTTTTCGATGATGATCTTGATGCCGTGGGCGAGGCGATGGATGGATTGCTGATTCGTGCGATTGGCGAGGGGCGTGGGTTGGCCGCCTGATTTTGTGCCCACGTTTTGCCCACATCCTTGCGTGAATTAGCGTGAATTGGAGTGAATTAGCGTGAATTGCAAGAGGCTGTAAACCGTTGGAAATAAAGGAAAAGCCGCCATTTCTGGCGGCTTTCGAAACGTGGAGATGCGGGGAATCGAACCCCGGTCCGGTAACCGTACCCTCAGTCTTCTACGTGCGTAGTCTGCTGGCCGTGCGGCGGTTTTTCTGCCCCCATCGATGTCGCAGACAACTGATGGCGAGCATATCCGCAGTAAAAGTCCCTTGACGGCCCTGTGGCTCAGCCGTCAAAGCAAGTCTTCTAAACGACGCTCAGCATCCTCCCAAAGACGAGGAGGAGTGAACGGAGCGGCTGCTCACTGGTTAATCCCGGCGCGAAGCTCAGGCAGCGAGAGCGAACTCAGTGCGGTTAGATTTAGCACTTATTCTTCTGTAGGGGGCATCCACGAGCGGACCCTACGTTCTCGGCACGCTTCCCTGCGACGAACAGGTCACCGTCGAAACCGATCATCCCCAATCTTGATTTATCAAGCTTCCTTCCTTACGGACGGACTTTTTAATATATCACGAAAGGAGGTGATCGCAAAATCCGGTATTATTGCTGTACGCGAATATCGAAATAGTCCATGACCAATTCGCAGAACATCATGTTCGCCCAACTGAACCACGGCCTGGTGTATTGCGTCGGATCGTTGACGTCGAAGCTTTCGTGCATCAGATGCGTTCCGGCGTCGGCGGCAACGAGTTGGTCCAGGATACGGGCTTTTTCATCCTTGCTGGTGCTGGTGAGTCCTTGGATCGCCATGGCGATCGGCCACACGTAGCCTTCCGGTGTGTGGGGTGATCCGATGGCGTGGGCGTAGTCGCCTTCGAAATAATATGGATTTTCGCGGCTCAGCAATGTTTCCCGGGTTGTGAGATATATGGGATCGTCCGAATCGCAGAAGCCCAAATATGGTGCCGCCATAAGATTCGGGACGTTGCTGTCGTCCATGAGCAGCGCATTGCCGAGACCGTCCGTCTCGTAGGCGTAGATGCGCGCTCCGGAGGCGTTCTCGATGGTCCCGTGTTCGGCGATGCCTTTTGCGATGTCTTGCTTCAGTTTCGTTGCCCGTTTGACGATTTGCTCGTCGTTAAGGATTTCGGTGAAGATTCGCCTCAGATACTCCATGACCACGCATGCGAACATATTGGATGGCACGAGATACGGATAGACGCAGGCGTCGTCGCTTGGGCGGAAACCGGACCAGGTCATACCGGTTACCGCGAACGGGCCTCCTGCGCCGCCGTTCGGCACGGAATCGCGCGGATCATTGTTTGGGCGGAAGAAACGGTAGTGGGAATCGGCGTGGTTCTGTTCGGTCTCGAACACATCGAGAATCTTGCGCACTCCGGAGATGAACGTGTCATCGAAATGGGATGTGAGTCCGGTGTTGACGTACAGGAGCCATGCAAGCTGGATGGGGTAGCACAGGGAATCCACCTCGTATTTGCGTTCCCAAAGCCAAGGGCCGAATGAATCGGTCTGATCATCCGGATCCCACGTTGCTCCGCTTGGTGTTTCGTTGAATGCGTTCGCGTAGGGGTCGATGTTGATGAATCGGAATTGCTGTCGTACGAGTCCGGCGACGAGCTCGGCCAGTTCCGGATCATCTTTGGCTATGGCCAGATATGGACGGAACTGCGCGGAGGAGTCCCGCAGCCACATGGCGGGGATGTCTCCGGTCAGCAGGAACGTGGTGCCGTCCGGATGCTGGCGCACGGTGGTTGCCAGGGTGTTGGCGAATCCGGCCTTGAAATCTTCGGCCCAATCGGCATGCTCGCCGCCGCACAGATCGCCGATCCGTTCCATGAATTCGGTGACTGATTGGGGAATCGGATTGTCCTGGGCGGGACTGTTCTTAG
>CAVBVU010000066.1:0-9313 GCA_963598975.1 Anaerovoracaceae bacterium | reverse complement strand
GGATTATTTCCGAACCGTGCGGATTATTTGAGTCATCGTTTCCTATAAAACGTACTCAGCCGTCAAAGAAAACACTGAAATTCCAATGATTTCAATCATGATCAAATGACAGCAATGAATCATTACGGACAAAATAATCCGCACGGTTCGGAAATAATCCACACAAGTCTCAAATAATCCGCACACACATCAGATAATCCACACGGTCTGAAAATAATCCACACGGCTTATGAGAATTCCACATAAGTCGCGAAAAATCCGCACGCCTAAACCAAAATCACTCGCGACCGGCGCGTTCTTTGACATAACCGACAAAACGATCGACCGCCTCGGGGGTGTCGTGGCGGAAGAACAGGCTGGTCTTGGTGTCAAGCCCCGCGATGGTCTCCATCTCGCCGTCGGTGAGCCGGAAGTCGAAGATGTTCAGATTCTCCTCCATGCGCTCCTTGTGCGTGGACTTAGGTAGGGCGATAATGTTCCGCTGGGTGAGCCAACGCAGGATCACCTGCGCGACGGACTTGCCGTGTGCCTCGCCGACTTCAGCCAGCGTCGGATTGGAGAACATGTTCTGCATGCCTTCTCCGAACGGCGCCCACGCCTCCTGTGCCACTCCACGCTTGAGCATGTTCTCGCGGGCTTCGATCTGCTGGTTGAGCGGATTGGTCTCAACCTGGTTGACCATCGGAGCGATTTCATTGAAGGCGACCATATCGGCTAATCGATCCGGATAGAAGTTGCTCACGCCGATGGCACGAATCACACCGTCTTTGTAGAGCTTTTCAAGTGCGTGCCATGCGCCGTAGGTGTCGGAGAACGGCTGGTGCAGCAACACAAGATCAAGATAATCGGTACCGAGCTTCTTCAACGACACGTCAATGGATTCGAGGGTATTCTCATAGCCGTAATTGCTGATCCATACCTTGGTGGTCAGGAACAGATCCTTACGGTCGATACCGGAATCTTTGATGCCTTGACCGACTTCCGCTTCGTTGAAGTACGACTGTGCGGTGTCGATATGGCGATATCCGGTTTCGATGGCTTCACGCACGCAACGCGGCGCGTCTTCCTTGCTGACTTGGAAAACACCGTAACCGATTTTCGGGATTTCCACACCATTGGCGAGTTTCAGATATTCCATTGCTTTCCCTTCGTGAGTTCACTGCTTGCGAATGTCGGTTGACGACCGGCGATGCCCTCAACGCTAGAATCCGGTAGTGGCTACCGGTCAAATCGCGATACGCCGGGAGAAACTACCGGTATAAATTACCGACAATAGAGGCCATGTATACGATGAAGCAGGCATGTGAGATCACCGGCATGAATTATGAAGCACTGAAGTTCTACTGCAATTCGGGACTCATCCCCGCGCTCAAACGAGATGAGCGCAATCACCGTGTCTTCGACGACCAGGCCATTTCATGGATCATCGGCCTGAACTGTTTGAAACGTTGCGGACTCAGCATCAAAGAAATGCAGCACTACACCAAACTCTGCCAGGAAGGCGATTCCACCATTCCCCAGCGCAAGGAAATACTCGCGCAAAAACGTGCCGTCCTCGAACAAATGCTCGCCGAAATACAAGGAGACATCGACTATATCGACAAGAAACAACAGTATTACGACACTCTGCTCGCCGAAGAGACTCCCCCAGCGAGCATGCTTGCCGAGCTCAGACGCAGGCCGGACCGTACGGCGCGCCAATGAATATCTATAGAAAGGCATGGCATCTCAAACACGGCACTGTCAAGGGGCACGTATAGGTTGAAAGCACTTTGTACATGCAGGGGAGCCCCCGACGGACAGTTGGAAGCTGAGATAGGCGCAAAAGCCTGACCCTTTGAACCTGTTGGTTAGGACCAACGTAGGGAGCAGATCATGAGTGACAGCTCATACATCGACGCATTGCGTGAACAGGTCGCGGAAGCCGTCAACGACGTGCGGGAACAGACACCGCTGGCGCAATCGTTCACCAATTTCGTCACCATCAACCTCGTGGCCAACGCCCAGCTTGCGGCGGGCGGCACCGCAGCCATGAGCTTCTTGCCGGACGACGTGATCGACACCGCGCAGATTGCAGGATCCAACTACATCAACGTGGGCACACTGTTGCCGTTCTTCAAAGACGCACTGCCTGAAATCGCCCAGAAACTGCATGAGAACGGCAAAACCTGGGTACTCGATCCGGTCGCGGCCGGCATCGGCAAGACACGCACCGCGATTCTTGAATCCTTCCGCGATGTTCCACCGACCATCGTGCGCGGCAACGCCAGCGAAATCATCGCACTCGATGCGATGTGGGGCCTTGCCGAATCCGATTCTTCTACACCGGGCACCCGTCCGGCCGGCGTGGAAGCTGTCGATGAAGTGGACTCGGCGGTCGACGCCGCCCAACGTATGGCACGTCATCTGGCGAAGCATTCGCCTTCCGGCAAGGGTGCCGTCGCCGTGTCCGGAGCCGTCGATTTGGTGACCGACGGCGAGCGCACCTTCCGACTGCCCGGCGGTAGTGCGCTGATGACGAAGATCACCGGCGCCGGTTGCTCTTTGGGTGGCGTGACCGCGACATATCTGGCGGTCTCCGAACCTCTGGTCGCGGCCATTGCGTCATCGTTGCTGTATAACCGCGCGTCCGAAATCGCCGAGAAGGAATCCAACGGACCCGGATCCTTCCAAGTGGCATTGCTTGACGCCCTGTGGAATGTGACCGCCGAGCAGGTGGCCGCTTCCTCGATCATCGAGAACTGATGGACCCCACCGTGCGTTGCCACGCGTCATTTCGCCGACTTTCGGCCTTCATACGTGGCAACGTACGGCAATGCGATGATGCGTCAAACGTCGTACTCGCATACACGAACGCATGATGGTATCCGACATCAAGTCGCATCAAATACAAGTCACACCGTTACAGGACTTTTCTGGATTACTTACCACAAAACAAAGGGGAACCAACAATGAACAACTATCCATACGCATCGATGCGTGATTGTTTCGACATGAGCGCGTACTTCGTGGTCGGCCCGCAGGACTGCAAAGGCCGTCCCATCACCGAAGTTATCGATGACGCGTTGCGTGGGGGCGCGACCTTCATCCAATTGCGAGCAAAAAACGCGGATGCCCAAGAACTGACGCTTATGGCGCAGGACATCGCGCAGATCATCGAGGACAACAACAAATCCGATTCCGTGGCTTTCGTGATCGACGACCGTGTGGACGTGGTCTGGCAGGCTCGCAACAAGGGAATCAAGGTCGACGGCGTGCATATCGGGCAAACCGACATGGAACCGCGCGAAGCCCGCAAACTGCTCGGTGAGGACGCTATCGTAGGTCTGTCCGCCGAAACCGAGAGTTTGGTAAGGCTTATCAACGAACTGCCGAATGGCTGCATCGACTATATCGGTGCCGGCCCGCTACATGTCTCCACCACCAAGCCGGAAGCTTCCGTAGGCGGTAATGACGGTTCCGGACATACGCTCGACGAGAATCAAATCAACACCATCTGTGCGGCAAGCGATTTTCCGGTCGTGGTCGGCGGTGGCGTCACTGCCGATGACATGGAAATGCTGGCCCATTCGAAGGCTGCCGGCTGGTTCGTGGTATCGGCGATCGCAGGTGCAGACGATCCGGAGGAAGCCACCCGTGAGATGGTGACCCGCTGGAAGGCCGTACGCGGAGAGGCAAAGCACGGATTCGCTCCTCGCGTATTCATGACCAGCACACTGCCACCGGTATTGAGCATCGCGGGATCGGATTCCTCCGGCGGCGCAGGCATTCAGGCCGACCTGAAGACCATGCTCGCCAACGGCGTATTCGGCATGACCGCCATCGCGGCATTGACCGCGCAGAACACCACCGGCGTGCGCATGGTCACGAATACTCCCCCGGACATGCTCGCCGCGCAAATCGATGCCGTGTTCGAAGACATTCCGCCGCTGGCCGTGAAAATCGGCATGGTCTCCAGCATCGAACTGATTGGCGTGATCGCCGACCGGCTGGCATTCCACAAAGCCACGAACATCGTGCTCGACCCGGTGATGGTGGCCACATCGGGAGCCAAACTCATCGAGGACGACGCCATCGCGGCGCTGACCTCCCAATTGTTCCCGCTGGCCACGGTGATCACTCCGAACATGCCGGAAACTCAGGCATTGTGCGACTTGGCCGTTGCACAAGGAGCACAGCCAGTCGAATACGAGAACGGCAAGACCATCTCCTCCTCAGACGACATGACCATGGCCGGCCGGATGCTGGCGCATCATTTCGGTTGCGCGGTACTCGTCAAGGGCGGTCACGGCACCCAGGATGCCAGCGACGTTCTGGTCGAGCCTGACGGTCAGGCGACCTGGTTCACGGGTCATCGCGTCGATAATCCAAACACGCATGGCACCGGTTGCACATTGTCGTCCGCCATCGCTTCCCATCTGGCACTTGGCGAGGATCTGCCGACCGCCGTCGACCATGCCAAACTGTATTTGACGGGCGCTTTGGAAGCACAGCTCGATCTTGGCCACGGTTCCGGCCCGATGGACCACGCCTGGCGGTGGCGCTGAGCCCGCTTGGTCCGAGGAAGCAGTCAGACCAACAACAAATCGCCTCACAAGCAATATCCGAAAACAAGAACGCATAAAGAAAGGAACATCATGGCCCTTGACCGCAACGCCGAAACGCAGGAAGTGCCGGTCGACCCGGAAACCGGCAAGCCGTACATCAACACCTTGGCCGCCGTCGCCATCTCCCCTGCCGGTGCAAGCCCTGAGAAGTCCGAATACGTCGCGCAGGCGGTCGACGTGATCCGTCAATCCGGACTGCCGAACGAAACCAACGCGATGTTCACCAACATCGAGGGAGACATCGACGACGTGCTCAAGGTGATTCGCGACGCCACCATGAAGCTCGCCGGTCAGGGCTACCGTACCGATGTGGTGATCAGGCTCGACATCCGTCCGGGTTTCGAAGGGCAGATCCACGCCAAGCAGGAGCTCATCAACAGCATCCTTTCCGAATAATCCTTCGGAAAGCCGCGGCTGGCTCAGAATTTTTCAGGTTCGATCGCTTCCTCGGTTTAGGGGTAGCAGGTTTGTTGAATGCGCGTCTTTCATGAGGAAAGATGCGCATTCGGCTTAGATTGGGTATATTGTTGCGCTTATGACGACGATGAAGGAAATTGCCGAAAAAACCCAGGTGTCCGTTTCCACCGTTTCTTTGGTGCTCAACGGACGAGACGAGGGGCGTGTGAACCCCGCGTTGGCCAAGCGGGTTCGTCAAGTCGCCAATGATCTCGGCTATAAAATCAATCCGCTGGCACGAAGCCTGCGAACAAGCAAAACGCGTATTCTCGGATTCATCAGCGAGGAAGTGGCCACAACCCCGTATGCGGGCGGCATCATTTTGGGCGCCCAGGATGCGGCCAGCGCGTATGGTTACATGCTGTTCACCGTCAACACCGATGGCGCGGCCAGCGAAGACAGCGAAATCGCCGCATTGAAGCGCTATGGCGTGGACGGATTCTGCTATTCGAAGATGTCGAACCGAATCACCAAGGTTCCGGAAAGCATGTCGGGATATCCGGTGGTGCTGGTTGACGCCACGGATGCGGAGAACAGATTCCCAAGCGTGGAGCCCGACGAATTCCAGATTGCCCACGACGCCACTGAGCGACTCATCAAGGCCGGTTGCGAACGCATCGCATACGTCGGATGCGCGGAGAACATGATCGCGCAGGATGGCCGTTTGGAAGGTTATCTTGCCGCGTTGAAGAACGCAGGACGCGAACGCGATGATTCGCTGATTTGCAACGTGCTCAATAACGGTCCCGCGTTGCGCGCCGTGAATGAGTTGTTCGACGCCAGGAACCCCGACGGATTCTTCTGTTTCAACGACGCCCGCGCCTGGTATGTGTACGAGTGCGCCGCACGTCGTGGGCTGACCGTGGGCAAGGATCTTTCCGTGGTCGGCGTGGACAACCACAGGGTGCTCGCGGAGACGCTCGAACCTCAATTGACCACCGTGGAACTGCCCCACTACGAGATGGGCTATTGGGCGGCGAGCAAGCTGATTTCCATGATCGAGAACAAGCCGGTCGACGTATCAAAGTGGCCCAGGACCACATCCCCCATGCCTCCTCTGGATGCCCCTATTCCAGCGAAGATTCACTGCTCGCTCATAGAAAAGGGGTCCGTGGTTCGCTGACGTGAGATTCAGCGAACCCACCACCATCCATTCAAGACACGCCGAAGACGGCGTGTCTTTATCGTATTTTCGGCCATATTCCAACATTTGTGCATAGTCTATGCGCTTATTTACGTCAATCGTTTGACGTAAATCGATTGACACCATATACTTAACTACAAGCTCACCGAGTGGCGCGGCAGCCCCCGATGAACACACAACACAACATCAGCAATATCAACCGGCCTTGCACAGCAGCATCGCCAACACAGAGAAAAAGAGAATCGCATGGCACAAGACACTCGTCCTGCATGGAAGAATCCTTCCTACCTGCAGAGCTCCTTCGGTATCTTCATGTTCTTCTGCTCCTGGGGCATCTGGTGGTCCTTCTTCTCCAGGTGGCTCACCGATCCGACCCACGGCCTGGGCATGAGCTCCGCCGAACAGGGCCAGATCTACTCCATCAACTCCCTCGCCACCCTGGTCATCATGTTCGCCTATGGCGCCATCCAGGATCAGCTCGGCATCAAGCGCAAGCTCGTCATCTTCATCTCCGCAATCGCCGCGCTCGTCGGCCCGTTCGTCCAATTCATTTACGCCCCGATGCTCACTGCAGGTGGCGCGACCCGCTTCGCCGGCGTGCTCATCGGCTCCGTGGTGCTCTCCGCGGGCTTCATGGCCGGCTGCTCCCTGTTCGAAGCCTTGACCGAACGCTACTCCCGTAAGTTCGGTTTCGAGTATGGCCAGTCCCGCGCCTGGGGCTCCTTCGGCTACGCGATCGTGGCTCTGTGCGCAGGCTTCCTGTTCAACATCAACCCGCTGCTGAACTTCTGGGTCGGCTCCATCTGCGGCCTCGGCATGCTGTGCGTCTATGCCTTCTGGGTTCCGGCCGAGCAGAAGGAAGAACTCAAGAAGGAAGCCGATCCGAACGCAACTCCGACCAACCCCTCCTTCAAGGAGATGGTCTCCGTTCTGAAGATGCCGACCCTGTGGGTGCTCATCGTCTTCATGCTGCTGACCAACACCTTCTATACGGTGTTTGATCAGCAAATGTTCCCAAATTACTACGCATCCCTCTTCTCCACCACTGAAATCGGCAACGCCACCTACGGCACCTTGAACTCCTTCCAGGTGTTCCTCGAGTCCGCCATGATGGGCGTCGTCCCGATCATCATGAAAAAGATCGGCGTGCGCAACTCCCTGCTGCTCGGCGCAACCGTCATGTTCCTGCGCATCGGCCTGTGCGGCGTGTTCCATGACCCGGTCTCCGTGTCCATCGTCAAGCTGTTCCACTCCATCGAGGTTCCGCTGTTCTGCCTGCCGGCGTTCCGTTACTTCACCCTGCACTTCGACACCAAGCTGTCCGCGACCCTGTACATGGTGGGCTTCCAGATCGCATCCCAGGTCGGCCAAGTGATCTTCTCCACCCCGCTGGGCGCCCTGCATGACGCCATGGGCGACCGTCCGACCTTCTTCACCATCTCCGCCATCGTGTTCGCGGCACTGGTGTACGGCATCTTCGTGATCAAGAAGGACGACCAGGAAGTCGGCGGCGACCCGTTCTACACCGACAAACAGCTCAAGGCCATGGAAGCCGCAAAGGCCTGAACCAAAAGCCTCTTGGCCAAACATAAATGAATCGTGATGCCCGACAGCGTTTCCCCTTTTACGCTTCGGGCATCATTTACAAATTTAAGCAAACCAACATCTCAAAGAAAGGCTGTTCAACGATGACTGGCTTCACTCCGGACGCTCCCGTCCTCAACGAAATCAAGAATCACGGCGAGGAACTCGCCAAGGCGGAGGCCGGCGTCGCCGCTCTGGCCGCCCAGCGCAACGACCGCTGGTACCCGAGGTTCCACATCGCATCCAATGGCGGCTGGATCAACGACCCGAATGGCCTGTGCTACTACAAGGGCCTCTGGCACGTGTTCTACCAGCTGCATCCGTACGGCACCCAGTGGGGTCCGATGCACTGGGGACACGTCTCCTCCACCGACATGATCAATTGGAAGCGCGAACCGATCATGTTCGCGCCGTCTCTGGAAGAAGAGAAGAACGGCGTGTTCTCCGGCTCCGCGGTAATCGGAGATGACGGCGAACTCAAGTTCTACTACACCGGCCATCGTTGGGCCAACGGCAAAGACAACGGCGACGGCGACTGGCAGGTGCAGATGCTCGCCGAACCGGACAACGATGAACTTACCAGCGCCACCAAGCGCGGCATGATCATCGACTGCCCGCTCGACAGGGTGTTCCGCAACTACCGCGATCCGAAGGTCTGGAAGACCGAAGGCAAGTGGTACATGACCTTCGGCGTGACATCCGCCGAAAAGCGCGGCCAGATGTGGCTCTTCTCCTCTGACGACATGGTTCGCTGGACTTACGAGCGCGTGCTGTTCGAACACCCGAATCCGGACGTATACATGCTTGAGTGCCCGGACTTCTTCCCCGTCCGCGACGCGGAAGGCAACGAGAAGTGGGTCATCGGCTTCTCCGCCATGGGCGCCAAGGCGTCCGGTTTCATGAACCGCAACGTCAGCAACGCCGGCTACATGATCGGCACCTGGGAACCGGGCGGCGAATTCAAGCCGGAAACCGAATTCCGCCTGTGGGATTGCGGACACAACTACTATGCCCCGCAGTCATTCAACGACGGCAAGCGCCAGATCGTCTACGGCTGGATGAGCCCGTTCGTCGAGCCGATTCCGATGCAGGACGACGGCTGGTGCGGCAATATGACGTTGCCGCGTGAGATCACGCTGGGAGCCAATGGCGATCTGGTCACCGCTCCGGTTGCTGAAATGGAGAACCTGCGTGAGGACACGACCGATCTTGGAAAGATCTCCCTGGCCGTCAACGAAGAGAAGATCCTCTCCGATGACACCGAAGCCGTTGAGATTGAGCTGACCATCGATCTGAAGAACTCCACCGCCGAACGCGCGGGACTGAAGGTGCACGCCACCGAAGACGGCGCATACACCTACGTGGCGTTCGACGCACAGATCGGACGCGTGGTGGTTGACCGTCAGGCCGCAGCCCAGGGCGATCGCGGATACCGTGCGGCTCCGCTCTCCGCGGACGAGCTGGCAGCCGACGAGCTCAAGCTGCGCGTGTTCGTGGACCGCGGCTGCGTTGAGGTCTACGT
>CAVBVU010000065.1:0-9346 GCA_963598975.1 Anaerovoracaceae bacterium | reverse complement strand
CGAGTTCGTCGGTCCTCTTTCCGTGGCCGTGATCACCGGGCACAGCTGGAGGGAGCGGGTCGGCATTCTGCTTGCCGCGTCGGGTGTGGTGCTGCTCGCGGGCATTTCCCTGAACGGCGCGGACGACGGCAACTTTCTTGTGGGGTTGACCGCCATTCTCATCGGCGGTTCGATGTGGGGATTCTACATCGTTCTGGGAGGCAAAATCGCATCGAAAGGCCACCCCATCGACATGTTGTGCATAGGTACCACGTTGGGTTGGATTCTGCAATCCATATTTCTGGCACCCGGCGCGGTATCGCATGTGATCCGTCCGAAGGCCGACGCCACCTGGCTCACCGGAGTCAAAGGCACCGCGATGCTCATGCTGGTGCTTTTCCTGGTCTCGCTATGCGGATCGTTCCTGCCATACCTGACCGACCAGGTGGTGATGAGGCGCATTCCATCCGATCGTTACAGTGTGATGCAATCCATCAATCCGGCCATGGCCACGCTCATCGCGGTCGCATTCGGTGAAATGCCGAGCATTGGCGAATGCGTCGGCATCGCCTTGGTGATAGCGGCCGTGGCCGTGACATTTTCGAGCGACAGCAATCCGATGTAAGGAATCATGCATCCAGATACCGCCATTTTCCAAGGAAAAATCCCTCCATTTCGAGGGATTTTTTCGAAATATGGTGTTTTGTCTTCACATAGATGGTATAGTTACATGCTGTTGCGTCGATTATGATCGGCAAAACAGTGGAGTCATGCCTGAGTGGCCGATAGGGGCACCCTGCTAAGGTGTTAGTCGTTTTTAGCGGCTCGAGGGTTCGAATCCCTCTGACTCCGCCATGGGGGTAAAGCCCTGAAACGTTGGAATATCAACGATTTCAGGGCTTTTCATATGCCGGAAAACATGGAATATGTATAAAAATATGCCATTCCATAATCAGTCAAAACGATAACTATTCATCTCCCACGCCGAAAACGTCCGATATGCCGGCGTCCACGTCCACAGCGAGCACGTCCACGTCGGTATCGAACAGATCCGCGTACACGTCCAGCGTCATCGCCGCCGACGAATGGCCAAGCATCTTCTGCAACGCCTTCACGTTCGCGCCGTAATGCACCAGAATGGACGCCGCCGTGTGCCGCAAGTCGTGACACGTCAGGGACGGCATGCCGGAATCAGTGAGCGCACACCACCCCGGGCTTCAGCCCCCTTCGTGCACAACTCGATATTACGGCCATATCCTACGGGTTGTGCACAAAAGGGGGCATACGATGTCACTGCTCGTCAAATTCACACAATACCAAAACGGCCATTTTCCAACGATTTGAGGTCCACGCATCCAAACGGCTGCCGTATACGCTGCGCACAACTAGGAAATAATCGGCCTTTCTTGGGAGTTGTGGTCGAAAAGGGGCGTCCGGCACAAACCAAACCGTTTTCAGCGAGCCAGTCTTTCGGCCGCGGACTTGATCGCCTCGTCGCTGGCAGTGGCGGAGAATCGCAGATATCCCGGAGCTCCGTAGAATTCGCCGGGACTTGCGATGATGCCGATTTCGGCAAGCTGCCGCATGTCCTCCCAGCAATCGCCCGACTTGGCCTTCACCCACACATACAATGCGCCGTCCGGCATATCCGTGCAGTATCCGTAGGCACGAAGCGCACCCACAAGGATTCCGAGACGTTCCCTGTAGCGCTCACGTTGCGTCTTGACGGATTCCAGATCGCGCAGCCCCACGGCCATGGCCGTCTGGACGGGTCCGGGAATGATTTGGCCGATCTGCTTTCTGTAGGCCGCCATCGAATCCACAAGGGACGCGTCCCCGGCAACGAACGCGGTCCTGTAGCCGGCCATATTGCTTTGCTTGCTCAATGAGTAGAGCACCAGAACACCATCCGCGGATCCGCCGCACACGTCGGATCGCAAGGCGCACGGCGTGGATTCCGACACGTCGCCGGACGGCTTGCCCCACCGCATCAGCGCATAGCATTCGTCGGACAGCACGATAGCCCCGATCTCACGCGCCGCGGCCACAATGCCCGCCATCTGATCCGCGGAATACACCTCGCCGGTGGGATTGCACGGCGAATTGACCCACACGGCCTTCACGCCGGCCACGTTCTTCCAGGAATCGACGTCGGCCACGTTCCGAACCTTCAACGTTTCGGCTCCGGCGAGCTGCGTGCCGATCTCGTACGTGGGGTATGAAACCTCGGGCTGCACGACCACGTCTCCCCCACCCAATCGCAGCAGGGACGCCATCAAGGCGACGCCTTCCTTCGACCCGACCGTCGGAACCACGGACGCGCCGATCCGCTGCAGATCGACGTCACGGGTCTTACGGAACCACTCACCGATCGCATCCCGCAAGTCGGCGGTTCCAGCGGTAACCGGATATCCGTACGCATTCGGATCGTTCGAAGCCTCAGCCAGCGCCTTACGGACCGAATCGGGCACGGAATCGACGGGAGATCCCACCGACAGATCGATCATGCCGCCGAACGCGGCCTTCGCCGTGCGCTTGTACGAAGCGATGCGGGACCAATCGTATGGCGACGAGAATTCATGAAAACCCATCCGGCACTCCTTTTACGTCGTATCACCACGAAAATCGCGGTCGGAATCGTCCGACAACCTGTTCAAGCATACGACGAAGGCCGCCACCGAACGTGACGGCCTTCCACCAATATGAAATACGCCTATTCGAGCGCCGATATCACTGGTTCTGCGGCGGCAGGGCCGCAACCTGCTCCGGATCCTTGCCGAACGGGCCAGCGGCGGAAGCTCCGCCCATATCTCCCACTTCGGCGAAGAAACCGACGGCCGCGTCCTTGTACCAAGCCCACTCGTCGGGCAAGTCATCCTCATAGAAGATGGCTTCCGTCGGGCACACCGGCTCGCAGGCTCCGCAATCCACGCACTCGTTCGGATTGATGTACAGGGAACGGGAACCCTCGTAGATGCAATCGACCGGGCATTCGTCCACACAGGCCTTGTCTTTGACGTCCACACAAGGCTGAGCGATAACATACGGCATGGTTACCTCCTCAACAACGACATGTACTGTTCTAGGTTACTCTTGCTTGGCAACTTCGAGTTCTCCGGTGCCGAGCCGGGCGTGGCGGTATCCGTAGCCGAAATAGATGGAGAAGCCCACGATCAGCCATACCACGAAGCGAATCCAGGTGATCACGCCCAAGTTGAGTATCAGGTGCCCGTTGGCGAGCGCGATGTCAGTATCGAGTCAGCGCAGATCCAGGCCGATGACGACCGGCTCCGGCACCAGGCGGATGCCGTATGCCGCTTCGACGCCGTCCTGAACGGTTTTGGCCAGCATTGCGATGTCTTGCGCGCTCGCGCCTCCGCGATTGGTCAGCGCAAGCGTGTGCAGTGTCGACAGTCCGGCCAAGGCATCCTCGCTGACCTTGTATCCCTTGTGGAATCCCGCATGGTCGATCAGCCAGGCGGCCGAGGTCTTGACGCCGTGGGTTCCGTCCGGCAGAGTCGCGTCGAAACGTGGCGCGTCCTGAGGCAGCGATTGCGCCTGTTCGTCGGTCAGTATCGGGTTCATGAAGAAGCTGCCGCAGCTGTGTCGGTTGAAGTCCGATTCGTCATTGCCGGATTGCGTGCGCTGCGCGTTGTGCGCGACCGCCACCAATTCGGCTTTCTTGGTTCCCTGCATACCCTCGGCGAGGTAGCGGTGCGAGTCTTCCAGCATGCCTTTCGACGCACGTACTTTGAGCACGGCGGCACGAATGTCTTCGGTGTTCATGCGGTCACCCACCTCGACGCCGAGCGCTTTGGCGAGCTGACCGTATCCGACGGTACCGGTACTGCTGTGGACCAGCGCGAAGGTGACCGACAGCACCACGTAACGTGGCGTCGGGAAGAATCGTTCGGCTGGCTGTGCGGGGGCGGCGTACATACTGGATTTCAGCGCGCTTGACCGGTATCCGAACCGCAGGTCTTCGGAATCGAGTTCCTTGACTTGCTTCTCTTCGCGATCCCAGACTTCCACGCTCCGCACGCTGGATGCCACTTCCTGGCCGTATGCGCCGATGTTCTGCACCACGGACGCGCCCACGGTTCCGGGAATGCCAGAAAGTCCTTCCACGCCTTCAAGTCCAAGGTTCACGCAGTAGTCGACGAAATCGTCCCAATTGCAGCCGGCTTCGGCGTTCACATGCACGATTTTCACATCATCTTCGACGGGTGAGGCTTCGTCAAGGACACTGATGGAACGGCGTGCGTCCCGCACCACGACACCATTGAACGGCGTGTCGGCCACGAGCATGTTGGAACCGCCGCCTATGACGCACAGGGGGAGGCCTTTGGCATCCGCGTCCTCGACGGCCTCGATGACGCCGACACGCGTGGTGGGTTCCGTGAACACTGCGATGGGTCCGCCCACACCGATGGTTGTGAGATCAGCAAAACTAGTCATACCGTTCAGCATACCCGACCCCGATTATGGCGTTTCCCTAAGGGTTATGGGCCAAAATGCGCGTCCGGAATCGACTCTTAGCCTTTGCACCGCAAGAACTTGGAAGGTTTCAGTGGCACGGCCGGGTTTTGGTGTCGGATTGAATGCGTATCCGAAACAAGCCCGGACGTATTACGGCGGTAGGTGCGGAGCGGGTTCAAAAGTGGCATGGCCGGGTTTTGAGACCGGCCGGAGGCGTGTCCGAGACAAGCCCGGACGTATTACGGCGAACTGGCGTGGGGCAGATTCAAAGGTGGCCGTCTTGGGGTATGGGAATTCTCCCGTGCCCCAAGTACGGCAGGACGATGAAGGAGAACGGGGGCCACGCCGTCCGCGCGAAGACAGTGTCTGCGGATTCTCAGCGGACCGTGCGGATTCCGGATCGGGCGTGCGGATTTTCTATGGAGTGTGTGGATTTTTCGACGTGTCGTGTTGATTCTGAACAAGCCGTGCGGATTCTGAACAACGTTTGCGGATTCTGGACCGGGCGTGCGGATTTTCGGCAGGTTGTGCGGATTGCCCGCGGCCCAGAAGCGACCGGAAACCGTCCTTTTAGGGCTAAAAACCGCCGATTTCGAGCCCATACGGCGAAAAATCCCCCTGACGAATCCGCATAGGTCCTCAAAAATCCGCACGGCCGGCTGAGAATCCACACAGCTGTCCAGAATCCACACGGTCCGTTTCCCGTGCCACGAATCACGGACGTCCCCTTTACTCATTACGCATTACGCAAAAGATTCGGAGTATGACAGACCTTCCCCGCCCCAACCGCAAGATACGGGCGTATCTCCCAGTTGGGGCCGGCTGCGAACGTGGGCCGTACCGGCATGCAAATCCCGAATCGTTGGAATTCCGCCATTCCCATACCACGTAAAAGAATCAGGACCTAACAGCATGCACCCACTTTTGACCACAACCCGCAAGATACGGGCGCATCTCCCAGTTGGGGCCGGGATGGGATGGCATGCTCGATCAAGGCGGTCCGTTGGTAGTGACGCCAACACGGCGGACACCTCAAACTGGCCGGATGGCCTGCAGCCGACGCGCTCGCCGACCGGTGGATCAAGCGGTCCTACGGGCAGGCCCGGGAGCACGGCCACAGGAAACGCCTGGCCGGCAGCCCCTTGCACCATCAACGCCGCATACAAGCCCGGGAATACGGCCCGCAGAGCGCGTGCGAGATGTTCGGCATCTCCGACGAACACGGCGCCGATGTCGGATGGGACGAATTCAGCACCTGTGCGCGGTATCCGGACGCCACCGGCCCTGGGATGGGACACGTTTTGGATTCCACGATCCTGTAGCCCGACGGACTCCACGCCGACATGCGATACCCCGGACGCCACCGAACGACACGCCACTCAGACGCACATTTTGGCCTATCAGTTCCTCCCCTACCAGTCCGCGCGAAGCTGCCGGAATTCCCAACGGAAACCCCAACCTTGGAATCCCAATCACAAAAGCCGAACCACGCACACACCAAACGAACTTGTCGTACATAACAAAAAACCCGACCATGTGGTCGGGTTGAAAGCTTTGAACTCGCTCAGCGGGTCTCGCGATGCACGGTCTGCTTGCCGCAGCGGGAGCAGAACTTCTTGAGCTCAAGACGATCCGGCGTGTTACGGCGGTTCTTCGTCGTGATGTAGTTACGCTCCTTGCACTCGGTGCATGCCAGCGTGATGCCCGGACGAATGTCGGCGCTCTTGCTTGCCATTTAAGTTCACCTCTTGTGGTTCGTTGCTATACCGACATGCCGTCGGCCTTTGTAGCGAGAAAGAGACTCGAACTCTTGACCTTACGATTATGAGTCGTACGCTCTAGCCAGCTGAGCTATCCCGCCATGAGAGCCTCGAGTGAGAATCGGACTCACGACCTCTTCCTTACCAAGGAAGTGCTCTACCACTGAGCTATCGAGGCGTGGCGGATAGTGGATTCGAACCACTGAAGCACGAGGCGACTGATTTACAGTCAGTTCCCTTTGACCGCTTGGGAAATCCGCCGTGCTGCCTGTTTGGTTGAACCCCAACCGGCAACCAGTTCAGTATGGCACAGACTATGCGGTTTACGCAAATACGGCGTGTCGCACTTTTGATAAACACCCTAAATCGTTGGAATTCCAAGGATTTCGGCACTTTCGCACATATTCAGCGAACAACGGCACGAAAAAAGGATTTTTAAGAAAAAGATGGTCGATACGGTTCGCCGACATGAATGACCGGCAAAACCACCATGGTGAGATACACAGAGATACGACGAGAGGCCCGCCCCCATGCCGGGAACGGGCCTCTGAAGAAGCTACGCGACCGCGCGAAATCAGCCGAGGATGGCCAGAATGTCGCGTGCGGAAACGATGAGGTAATCCTCACCTTGGTAACGGACTTCGGTGCCGCCGTACTTGGAGTAGAGAACCTTGTCTCCAACCTTGACGTCGACCGGAATGCGCTCGCCGGAATCGTTGCGGCGGCCCGGGCCAACAGCTAGGACTTCACCCTGCTGCGGCTTCTCCTTGGCGTTGTCCGGAATGAACAGACCGGAAGCGGTCTGGGTCTCGGCTTCCGCCTGCTTGACGATGATCTTGTCTTCCAACGGTGTGAGTGAGATCGACACTGTGGACCTCCTCTTTCTAAGAGAAATCGATACTTACCGCGCCGGGACCCGCTAGCAAGAGGCTGACGATCACTTACGGCGTCGTCCTTTCGCGCTGAAACATATCCTAGCGCGATTATTAGCACTCTGACAACTCGAGTGCTAACGCTGTGAGTGAAATCAATAAAAAAGCCCGAAACCATGCGGTTTCAGGCTTGAAGATCATTCAGCTATGAGCGTTTCAACGCCCCACCAGACGCTTCTATCAGGCGCTTCGGCGGGCCAGAATGGCCTCAAGTCCGGTTCCCAGGGAATCGGACGAAGCGTCCGGCACATCAACATCGGCGCTGACTTCGGAACTGTGGAATTCAACAACATCAACATCATCGAGCTGCACGCCGGCATCCACACGGGCCGCCGCCTCGTCGGAGTCCATGCTGCTCATGGCGTTGGAAGGCACGATCAACGGTTCCACACCGGCTTGCGCCTTCACCGGCACCGCCCTGGCGACTTGCCTTGTGGACTTGATCTCCATGCTTTCCGGGGCGTCCTGCATAATATCGTCACCGTTGCGCGCCTCGCCCAAGGAGAAGGAAATCAAATCCTGGGAGGCGGCCGCCAATACGGAATCATCCACGGACTCAGCCGGCACCATCTCGTTACCGGCCGCACCATCACGTTCATCATGGACCGACAGTCCCGACGCAACCGCCTCATTCCGCACTTCTGCCGCGGAGTCCCCTGCGGACCGCATCGTTTCGGCGGCATTCCTGACGGACGCTTCCGCACGCCTGTTCATCACGGCATCGCGGTCGGCCTTTCCTTGGGCGATCGCCTGACGAATCTCCCCTTCCGAAATGACATCGGTGGAAACCTGCGCCTGCGCGATTCTCCTGGCCTTCTCAAGCTCGGCCTTACGCAATCTGTCACGTTCCGACTGTTCGGCTTCGGCGCGTTTGCGTGCGGCTGCGGACTTCTTCCGCTGCTTGGCACGATATCGGGCGACTTTCTGCTCCCATGCCATCGCCTGTTTCGCGGCACGGACTCCCATCGCAAGCACCGCGGCAAGCAAAACCGCGGGAATCAACGCGAACAACGGACTGAAATGCAGAGCGAACGCGCACACGAACACCACGACGGTGAGCACCGCCAGCGTCGCCGCGATGGCCCTTCTCCTACGCATGGCGGCTCGACGCAAGGCACGCACCTGAGCAATATGCTCTTTGGACAGTTTGTCCTTGTGCGTCTCTTCGGACTGCATTATTGCCCCTTTCGCCTGCAAGGCAGTCTCATCGGAAAATCTCGTTCCGCTATCGGCATCCACCAGATGCAATGACGGCGAAAAACGATCCTCTCGATGCTCAACCACCTTCTTCATGCCGTTGACCGTCCGTTTAGGCAGCCAAATCACCATGAGAATCATCACGATCGCCAGCACGATTACCGTGCTTAACGACTCATAACCCATAATCCACAAGGATAGGTGACGTTCTGACAATATTCTGAAACAAACTTCGAGCGTGTCGGAGACCTTCACATCCTATGCACGCACTATGCACGCATCAGGCGGAACGTGAATCCGTTGGGGGCATCTTCGGACAGCAACGCGTAGGTTTCGTGGTCTCGCCATTGGCCGTTGACGTACATGTACGCATGCCGGATTCCCTCCATCCTCGCCCCCACTTTGACGGCCACGTTGCGGGAGCGCTCGTTCTCCGGAAGCAACGCGATTTCCAGACGATGCAACTGCGGTCCGGAAGGATCGAACATGGCCCAATCGGCCAGCAGGCACACCGCCATCGGAGCGAAACCACGGCCGGCGCACCGCTCATCCACCCAATAGCCGACCACGCCGGTGCGCATGGCTCCATAGCAGATGGCACCCAGCGAAATCTGCCCCACGATCCGTCCCTGGTATTCCATGACGAACACCGCTCCGACGCCGTTCTTCTCGTTACGCCGCAGCTGCCGCATCCATTCCTCATACGAAATCGACATGCCGTGCATCGGATCGTCGGATTCCCAAGGGCTCAGCCATTCGTTGTTGCGCCAGCGGATCTCGTTCCATTCCTCGTAGTCATCCATGGTCAGCGGACGTAGGAGAATCGGCACGTTCAGCGTGTTCGACTGGATGAACCGCGGCACGCTGATGGCGTTGTTATTCGGAATGCGCATCATGCTGCGCAGGGATTGCAAAACCGTCACGCCCCCATTGTGCCACTTGGCAGGGGCCCGCTGCCACGCAACCATTCCGCCGCATGCGCATGGTACAACTTTCGGT
>CAVBVU010000064.1:0-9530 GCA_963598975.1 Anaerovoracaceae bacterium | reverse complement strand
CGTAGGTGGCGTTGAAATCGCCCATGAAAATGAATCGGCAGCTTGTGTCGTATCGCAGCCGGGCAAGCTCGTCCAACGAACGCTTCCACTGCTGCCAGTAACCGTTCGTCGGAGACGTGGTGTGCACGGAAATGAACCGCACCGGCGTACTGCCGTCGTTGAAGCTGACCGTGGCTCCGGGCATGAACGACGCGCTCGAATCCACGTCGTCGTCGGACGGGTCGGTAAGCGGACTCGCCGACCATATGCCGTTGCCATACACGCCATCCGAACTCGACACCTGCGCATACGGCAGCACGTCGGCGATGCCGGCATTGTTCAACTCGTCGACGAATTCATCCGTCGTTTCCTGCAATGCCAACACTTCCACATGTTCGCTGCGTACGAGGTCAACGATCTGCTGCGCGTCGGCACGTCCTTTGAACACGTTGCAGGTCATGAGTTTCGCATAGCCATCGGTGGTGTTGACGTTCGCTCCGGAGACCGCTGCGATCGCGGCGCGCGGCAGTTTCGTCTCGTTGTAGAAGAACGGATACTGCCACCACACCTGCAATGCGATGGCAATCAAGGCAAGCAGCAGCGAAAATTTTCTCTTTCCAAGAATGGCGCAGATCAGCGCGATTACCGCCAACAGCGCGAACCATGGCACGATCGAAGCCACGACCGGCACGAACGGCCAAGCTTGAATCTCTTCCGGCAGGATATGCGTCATGGTGCCGAGAAAGGCGGCCGTCGACGCTATGGCCGCCAGAAAACCGCAAACGGCTTTGCGGATATGATGGTTTTTCGCCTTGTTCTCCTTGTTCAGTGCGCGAATCGGTTTGACCGCTTTGGAATTCGATTTTGTTTGGGCCATGCTTTCCTTGGGTTTCCTCAGTGCTTTCAGTCTTCCGATCCGAACGTGCGACACGTGCCGCCAATGACGCGGCCCGCCTTATCCACGAACATATGTAGCATACCTTCCTTCAGCGTTGCGTGACATTACGCCGCCACAGCCATCAATTGCACCATCCCCACACTTCCGAACGTTTTCCATGTACGCATCGCGCGACTATTCCCATGCCGGAGTATCCCCATACCAACGCAAACACACCTGCCTGCATCGGTACGAGGATAGCCGACGCGCCGAAGTATCCCCATAACGACATAAACCCACCTGTTTGCATCGGTACGAGGATAGCCAACATGCCGAAGTATCCCCATAACGACGCAAGCACACCTGACGAAAACAAAAATCCCGAGGAGCTTTGCTCAACTCGGGATTTGAAAAGTTTAAGTGCGGCGACGTGCTACTCTCCCACACCCTTCCGAGTGCAGTACCATCGCCGTGCTAGGCCTTAGCTTCCGGGTTCGGAATGGGACCGGGCGTTTCTCCTAGGCTATGATCACCGCAAGAGAAAAGAATACGCAGAACACCGCAAATCACCAAATTCCGGCGTGTCGCAGTCAGATATCGCCAGTCATGCATCACCAGTCGCCCGCAACACCGCAACCACAGTATCGAGATGCCCACCAGGATCGAGGCCGCAACCGAAGACAGCCACACGCAAATACCACAACCACAATGCCATAGCCGCACCACCACATAAAACGGCGAAAACAGCGAAAACACCACAGACCGTCAGAAGCCCAGCCGCGTACGGCCGAACTGGTCGAGCCAGCGCAGAATCGCGCCCTCACGCAACGCCCACGGGCAGATTTCGATCTCCCGCACATCCAATGCGTTCATGATTTCGGCTATCACCAGTCCACCGCCGACGATCTGGTACGTGCGCTCCGGAGTCACACCCGGCAACGCCACACGCTGGTCCGGCGCGATGGACGCGAGCCTCGGAAGCCAATCCTCCAGCTGCTCCAACGTCATGACGGTCGCATCCACACGGCCTGGCTGATGCAGCACACTACCGGCCAGGCGGGCCAACGATCTGATGGTCTTCGACGTGCCGACCGCATGCATGGGGTGCTTCGATTGGGGGAACGACTCGACCATCGGTTCCAGCACCTTGCGGATCTGCTTGCGGGCCTTCTGCAACTGCTCCTCATTGGCCACACCGCTTTCCGGCAGGAATTCACGGGTCACACGGCCTGCGCCGGCCGGCACGGAAAGCGCCACCGTCGGATCCTCATCGGAACCCATGGCCACTTCAAGGGAGCCCCCACCGATGTCCATGACCAGAAGTCGTCCGGCATCCCATCCATACCAACGACGGGCCGCAAGGAACGTCAGACGCGCCTCGTCAACGCCCGACAGCACGGTGACCGGCTGCCCCACCGTCTTCTCGATACTGCGCAGAATCTTGCCGCCGTTGGGAGCCTCACGCAAAGCCGACGTGACCAACACAAGCAGCTGCATAATCTCATATTCCTCGGCAAGCTTCATGGCCTTCTCAACCGCACCGAGCACGGCTTCCACCCCGGCCTTTTTGATCGTGCCGTCTTCCTTGAGGTATTGCATCAGCCGAACTGTGCTCTTCGTACTCGCCTCCGGTTCCGGACGGGCACCAGGAGCGGCGTCGACGATAAGCATATGAACGGTATTCGAACCAATATCAAGCACACCGAGTCTGGTGGCGCGCGAATGCAGATTGACCATAATCAACAAGCATAGTTGCTTAAACGAAAGCTTAAGCATAGGAACATACGGCTTATTTACATGCCGACCACCATAACGTTGCTAAAGTCATAGCAAGATCCGAACTTCAAGGAAGGAAGGCAACGATGACGATCGCCTCCTGCGGCTCCGTTTCCGCACTCACCTTAGAACTGCCGGATTCCAGCGCAATCCCCGCCGAAAAAGCGACGCTCCCCAAAGGGCTGTTCGTGGCGAAAATGCCCGTTTCCGTAAAGACGAAACAGCACTTAGCCTCCGACATCGAAGCCATCACCATGCTTTCCCTGCTGCGTTCGCGAAACACACAACTCGCCGCAGGAACGCGCATTCCAGAAATACTGGTGATCGGATTACGGCTTCGCACAAAGAACGCCGCGATTCCCGCGGACGTCATCGAATTGATCGCGGCTCAGCGAAAGTCGGGAATCGTTTTCACATGCGTACGCGACGCCGATTTCGAAGGAACGACCAGGCAGGAATGCGCTTTCGCGATTCGGCGTGCGCTGCCCGGACGCGCCGGCCACACGCAGACGTTCCACGTATTCGAATCCCCATGGACCGCAGCGGGAGAAGCCATGCTCGACATATCCGATCCCACAGTGGAATCAATCGACGCATTATGGGAATCACTGTGCTCGCAAGTGATACTGGGCGACTCCTCCCCCACGGCGCTCGACGCCCGCATCACCCGACACATGCAGATAGCACAACTCACCACACTGATCGCCAAACTGCAGAAAGACCATCAACGCGTCAAGAATCCGACGCAGCGCAACGAAATCTTCGCCAAACTGCAGAAGGCTAAAAAACAGCTGGAAATGCTGCAAAGCTGAATCATACATAATTCCTTTTCGGTGTTGTTCCCGACGTGCTCAATAACTATGAAAGCAACGCAAAAACACGGAAAACAACACGGAGAACAGCACCGAAAAGGAACCCGACACGAATTCCGCAAAGAAACCCGTCACGCACGCAACTTGGCCACGAAATCGCCAAGCCTACGCAAGCCCTCACGCAACGCCTCACGCGAAGCCGCATACGAAAGCCGCACATGGGTATCGGCCGTGGCCTCACCGAAATCACGACCCGGAGTCAACGCGATATGCGCCTCCTTCAACGCGCGCTCGCAGAACGTCCAAGCATCAAGACCAGTGCTGGAAATGTTGAAATACGCATAGAACGCGCCGTTCGGCTCAACCTCCAAAGGAAGACCGATCTCGGCAAGCCCGTCCACAACAATACGACGACGCTCCAGCAGCTCCTGACGACGCTCCTCACATACCGCCAGCGTCTCAGGCGTAAAACATGCAAGCGCCGCATGTTGCGTAGGCGTATGCGCGCACAGGAAGAAATTGGTGGAAAGATCGTCCATGGCCTCAAGCGCATACTCCGGCACGACCATCCATCCGAGCCTCCAGCCCGTCATGCCGAAGAATTTGGAGAAACTGGAGCACACGATGGCATCCGGATCGCACGCAAGCACAGATTTCACATCGGAACCGTCCGGCTCACGGTCGGCAAGATCCAGATAGGTTTCGTCGACGATGCGCCACACGCCGCGCTCACGGGCCAGATCGCACACCGCCTTCAAAGTGTCGAAGGCTATGGTGGTGCCGGTCGGATTGGACGGCGAGGTGATCATCACGGCCTTGGTGCGTTCCGACCAGTATTCGCGGCACAGTTCCGGCGTGAGGTGGAATCGGGTCTCCGCCGAGGTGGGCACGTCCACCACCTTGCCGCCGAACGCGCGTACCAGTTCACGGTTGCATGGGTATGACGGGTCGGCTATGAGCACTTCGTCACCTTCGTTGACGGTCAACGCGGCGGCGAGCAGCAGTGCTGTGGAGCCTCCTGCGGTGATGGCGATGCGCTTGGGGTCCACGTCCACGTGGTGGCGTTCTTTGTAGAAGTCGGAGATCGCCTGGCGGAGTTCCGGCAGACCCATCGCCGCCGTGTATGGCAGTGCGCGGCCATCATATTGTTCGCGCATGGCGTCTCGTACAGCCGGCGGCGCTCCGAAGTCGGGCTCTCCCAGGCTTAGTTTCACCACGTCGGTGCCGGCGGCGATCATTTCATCGGCCATCGCGCCGAACACCATGGCGCGGAACGGATTGGCTACCTGCGCGCGGCGCGACATCTGCGGCAGCGCATTGTTCTCAACGTTTTCCATACTTCATGGTTCTACCACGTTCCGTGTAACGTCGAGCGGCTTTTGCTCACCCACGATCTGTGCATACAGCCGTTCCAGCCGTCCCTCTCGTACTTTTTTGCCCAGCTCGCATTCCCATACGACGATCACCTTCCATCCCATCGTTTCGAGTTCGGCATGCTGTCTGACGTCTCTTTCGCGGTTTCGCGTCAGTTTCGCCGTCCAGAATTCCACATTCGATTTCGGGATGCGCGCGGCTTTCGGACAATTGTCATGCATATGCCAGAAGCATCCGTTCACGAAGACGACGGTGTGGTATTTCGGCAGGACCACGTCGGGATGCCCCGGGTATCGTTTGTCGTTTTTACGAAATCGCAGGCCTTTGGCGAAGAGGAAACTACGTACGGCCTTTTCTATGGTCGTATCTTTGCCGCGTATGCGAGACATAGTGTAACTGCGGGTGCCTCGCTCGTATTTCTCCGGTTTCCTTGATGCCACGGCTCTCCATGGTACGCATGCACGTGCACATGACGCGGTACGCTGGTCTTTGACTATACCGGGTTTGCGTATACCGGATTGACGCATGTCGATCGCAGGCGGCTGGACGGTTACAAGGAGGTTCCATGGCACAAGTCAATGTGGCGATTCTCGGTGCGGGAAGAATCGCGGAGCATATGGCCGAAACGTTGGTGAAGATGGCTGCAGACAGTCAGTATTGCGATTTGGTGGCCCCGTATGCGGTCGCGGCCCGTGACGGCGAGCGCGCCGCCGCTTTCGCGCAGAAGTATGGTTTCGCCATTTCGTACGGTTCGTATGAGGAGTTGGCCGCCGATCCGAACGTGCATTTGGTGTATGTCGCCACACCGCATAATCTTCATGCCGAACAGGCCGTGCTGTGTATGAAGGCAGGCAAGGGCGTGCTGGTGGAGAAGGCGTTCGGCGCGAATGCGGAGCAGTCCCGTGAGATGCTGGATGTTTCCCATCAAACCGGCATGCTGTGCGCCGAGGCGATTTGGACTCGCTATATGCCGTCGCGGAAGATGATCGACGACATCATCGGCAGTGGTGCGATCGGTGACGTGCAGATGATCGATGCGAATCTGTGCTATCCGACCACCGGCAAGGCGCGTATCACCGATCCCGCGCTTGCCGGAGGCGCGTTGTTGGATGTTGGCGTGTATCCGATCAACTTCATCGACATGGTCATGCATAACGCGCCGATCGCACGTATCGAATCGTCCATGCGCGCGTATGAGACCGGCGTGGACGCGCATGATTCGATGACGTTCCACTATGAGAACGGCGTGGTGGCCACCGCGCAAAGCTCCATTCTCTGCCAGTCCGACCGTATGGGTTCCGTATGGGGCACGAATGGTTATCTGGTGTGCCAGAACATCAACAATGTCGAGTCGATCGACGTGTATGGCGATGATCATAAGGTCAAGGCCCACTATGATGTTCCGGCGCAGTTGACCGGCTACGAGTATGAGGTTGCGGCGGCCGCGCAGGGCGTGCTCGACGGCCGTACCGAATGCCCGGAAATGCCGCATGCCGACACATTGCGCATCATGGAACTGATGGATTCCCTCCGTGCCGACTGGGGACTGAAGTATCCGTTCGAGAAGTAGCGGAGACGTTCGCGGGCAAATCGCGTTTCGAGATTCCATGGGAGACCTCATAGGTCTCCCACTTCTTTATTCAATGAGCGCCAGGGTCATCAAGCTTTCTTTTCGTTAATTATTTTTGCAATGTAATGCCGATCAAGCCAAAAACACTGTTTGGTAATCAATTCGCCATTGGGTAGACGAACCGAGTCTTTGCCAGTCGCTCCTTTTGGCCGTAGATGACAGACCCCATTGAAGTTAGCCCCCGGAAGCAGATTAGTGCCGCGCCCGTAGCGAACGGATTTGCCGTTCATCATCAGCTCATGCAATCTTTCCCAAACCGGACGAATATATCGTTCGATATCCAATTCCGGCATATTCCAGAGAAACCCTCCCGTCAGGAGATCTTCACCCGACACATGTTCCGCGTACGGCGCCGGAGACTCAAACGTCACAATGAAAAATCTGTTCTCCTCAAAATATCTATACAGGAACGAGTCTTCCCACGTTGCCGTGACAGATGCAAGCTCATTCCACTCGTCCTCGGCGATTTGCCGAAACGACATGTGCTCTTTCGGCAATCCGTTCGGATACATAACAACCGTTTTCAATTGAGTGATGTTGGCTTTGCGGAACTGTTCCACATTCCCAACTCCACGGCCCTCCACCCCAATCATTTTCAGAGCCAGTCGGTTGTTGAAATCCTTTGCGCCGCTTTTCTGAACACCCAACTGAAGAGCAATGTCATCGACTGTTTTGCCTATGAACGGATTCATACGCTGCTCCAAGAACTCAGGAAACGTCTGAGTAGGAGAAATTGGCAGACGGTACTCCATTACGCGACTAACCAAAGCACGCTCAGCAATTGCTGTCATAAAAGACGATTTAAAGCTAAAAGCACGCTGCTTGGCACGAATCTTCGTAACTCCCGATCCTTCTGGAGCGGGCGCGTCCCTCATAGTGAAAGCATTCGCACCTTTCGTGCATGCAGCAAGATAGTTCGTATCCGATTCCGAAAGTTGATCCGCATATCCTGAAGCAACTTTTTCGCGTATCGTCTCCCAATCCTCACGAATTGTTGCGATATCGCTTTCGTCATAATGCAGAACGACCGATTTCAAAACTCTGCAATCCAGTCGCGATTGAGCTTTTTTATCTTCGCGATCATCGTAGTAGTACACCATGATGATATTCTTCGATTTAATCCAGAAGCAAGAACTCTCAAATTTCTCGTCAGGAAGATTTTCGTAGTTTATGACGTCAAGAACGAGTCTTTCTTTCGCTGTCGTCCTCCTGTTTCTCCCTTTCCCTGAATGCTTCAACGGAGTCACTTTAAGCTCGTAACGAGTATTCCCAACAAGGATGTCAGCTTCAGCATCAGAATTAATCGGATAGTGCAAAACAGATTCTTCGATGATGTTTCCGAGAGCCCCCTTGTTTCCCACGGATTTACCACGGCCCGTCTCGTCAAGTTCCCGAAAAGTCTTACCTTCAGCACTTTCCAGTAATCTTGTTACTTCTTCAAGTGAGGAAAAAGCACGTTCTTCGTTTAGCATCAGGGCATCTCCTTTGCTAATCACGCGACTATAACCGCGTCACCCGAAACTCCTCTCAGCATTTAATCACCATCCGCACTTCCGCAATTTGCGACACACCATAGGTTAATCAATTCCCCGCAGCCGATAAAATGTTGGCTTGGACAATATCGAACGATCGTTCGGATCATAAGGAATGTAGAGATTGCAATGAGCAAGGAAATCAGAATCGCCGAACTTTTTGCCGGCGTAGGAGGCTTCCGTCTCGGACTCGACGGCTACCACGACCCGGAGCATCCCGAGTTCGACAAAGAACCAGCCGGCAATTTCCATACAGTTTGGGCCAATAATTGGGAACCAGACGGACGCCCCGCCAAACAATTCGCATGGCGATGCTACGAGAAGCGTTTCGGCGAAGGTAGCTGCGTAAACGAAGATTTCGCGAAAGTCGTGGAACAAATTAAAAATCACGAACGAGACATACCGGAATTCGACATGCTGGTCGGCGGATTCCCCTGCCAAGATTATTCCGTAGCCAAGCCCGCCAATATGGCATCCGGAATTGAAGGCAAGAAAGGTGTCCTTTGGTGGAGCATCAACACGCTCCTTGAGATTCGCCACCCCAAATACGTACTGCTCGAGAACGTAGACCGTCTCCTAAAGTCTCCCACCGCCCAACGTGGCCGCGATTTCGCAATCATCCTTTCATGCCTGTATCGACTAGGATATTCCGTGGAATGGCACGTTGTGAACGCCGCCGACTACGGAATGCCGCAGCGCCGGCGACGAGTATACATTTACGCCGAACACAACGCACCACAGTGGAACCTCAACGAACGACTTTTCCATACAGGAGTCGAATCCAGGGCCTTCCCCACCAAGCCCGATGAACGATTCGAAGAGGAAAACTTCTCCATCAGCAAAGACCCTTACGATTCCACCAAAAAATTTGGAATCGGAGACAAAATCTCACGTTTCAAGGAGGTCGGCGTGATGCAAGACGGCAAGGTGCTCACACGTCGCGTCGAACCTGTATACGATGGGCCAAGACGCACTTTGGGAGAAATTCTCGTACCAATGGAGCAGGTTCCAAGTGAATTCTTCATCAACGGAGACAACCTCAAATCTTGGGAATACCTCAAGGGTGGCAAGCACGAAACGCGCACCGCACGCAATGGTCATGAATATGTTTATTCCGAAGGCCCCGTGGCCTTCCCCGACCCATTAGACAAACCAAGTCGTACCATCCTCACCGGTGAAGGCGGGCGCGGAGCCAGCCGCACCAAGCACGTAGTGCAACAGAACGGACGACTACGCCGCCTCGTTCCCGACGAGCTCGATCAACTCCAGTGCTTCCCGAAAGGTTGGACCAATGACGGCATGACAGATGGCCATCGCGCTTTCTGTATGGGCAATGCCCTAGTCACGGAGATTCCTCATCGAATCGGCAAAATCATTGCCGAAGACAATGATTCCACATTATAGAGCAACGATTCAAAATGCTTGGAGGCCACCCAAAGACATGGACGGCCTCCAAGTTTTTTTGCGGCAAAAAGACCATTCATCTCCACGCCGATTCACACCCTCAAATGTTCATTTGAACAGAAATATAACACGTAATTGCAGAAGAA
>CAVBVU010000063.1:0-9548 GCA_963598975.1 Anaerovoracaceae bacterium | reverse complement strand
ACATCGAAACACTTATCTTGACAGCTGAATACACTGAACAGCTATGCATTATTTCGTACCAAAGCGCTGCACCGAGTCGAACAAGATCATGTATCAAGACAAGGCGACGGCCCAGCAGGCAGCCGATCAGAGCTGGCGTGAGCGGGGTACGGAACTGTGGGTATATCGCTGCGAATTCTGCGGTAAATGGCATCTGACTCATCGCGATCCACAATCGAGCTACACATATGTGCCGCTCAACCAGCAAATCAAACCGCATTCCCGAAAAAAGGGCTACAAGCCGCGCAGAAGATAACATCGCGGTCGGTAGCGTGAAAATATACAAACCTGCAATCGGGACGAACAAGCACGATACGATACGTAGCGCAATACATAGCGCAATACACAACGTAATTACGGATTACACAGTGTAATTACGGATTACACAGTGCGGCACGCAAAAGAAAACCCTGCCGGCAATGAAGCCGGGCAGGGCGAATAAAACAAAAATCCCAAGAATCCGAAAACTAACGTTCCAGACGGAAGCCTTGCCGCGTGGCGTTCGCAGCTACAGCCTTGGCGTTCACGCCCTCGTCAACGGAATTCTGTGCGATCTGGTCGCTGAAAGCATCGACAGGGTGCTGCGTATTACGAAGATCGTAATACTGATGCACCGCGGAATCGAACTCATCCAGGCCGGTCAGCAGCGTCTCGTCGCTATCCGGATACACATCCTCGAAGAACTGCATCGAACGCGGCATGCGCGGCTTTACTGCGGGATCCTGATCGGGCTTGCCGATCGCAAGACCCAGCACAGGGTACGTATGTTCCGGAAGATTCAGCAAATCAATCAGCGCAGGGACATCGTTGAGCAGCGAGCCGAGAATCACACATCCCAGTCCCAGCGAGTATGCCGCCGTTTCCATGGCGTGAAGGGCCAGTACGGCGTCGTTCTGCGCCTGGGAATACCGGTAGCTGCCATTGAGCGTGAACGCGTCGGAAGCGGTATCCACGCCCTTTGCCGAGGCGATGGCGGCATTGCGGTGCTCGTCGAGCACAAACACGTACAGCAGCGGTGCCGTTGCGATGTATTCCTGATTGCCGATTTCGGAAAGACGCTTCTTGATGGCCGGGTCGGTTACGCGAATCGCGGACCAGTCGTTGAGAAACTGGCTGCTTGCCGCATGCTGTGCGACGGTTTCAAGGGTTTCGATAACGTCATTGCCCAACGGCTTGTTTTTGAACTTGCGGATGGAACGACGTTCCAGCAGGGTATCGATGGTTGCGTTGTGAAGTATGTTACTCATGATGTCATTGTTGTCCGCTCCGCGAAATTACGCAAGAACACGCGTCCGATATTTGCCGTAGGCAGATAGTCGGATACAGGATAACCAGTCGGATATCGGATAATCGGTCGGATGCCGGGTAACGCGGAATAAGACGATATGGCATGAAACACAGGAACCACTATGGCATCCCGCGATTCATGGTCACGCGATCCCGCGATCCACTGTCACGCGCTTTTACCGCGATTGGTCCTTCGGCAACAGTATCTGCAGAGTGAACACGTTATCGGCGTCGCTTGCCTGCATGGTTCCTCCATACTGCTGAACGGTGTGCAGCATGCTTTTCATGCCAAAACCATGCCGGGTGCGATCGCGATGGGTCGTGACCGGTAAACCGTTGGAAAAACGCAGTTTCCGCTGATGGTAATTCTGAATCTGAATGAGCATCAGCGCGCCTTGAGAGGAGAATCGGACATTGATCACGCGTTTGGACGGATCGTCGATTTCCATCTCGGCATTGATGGCGTTGTCTAGCGCGTTGCCGAACAGCGCGTAGATATCGGCCACCTGCATGAAATCCAGCGAATCGCCGCTCGGCATGCAGGTGAGCTGTATATTGTGCGATTGGCAGTACAGGCCTTTTTCCATAAGCACGGTGTCAAGCGCTTTATTACCCGTTTTGATGCGGGTGTCGTAGATCATGATCGCCTGTTCTGCTTCCGCGAAATACGCGTCTCGTTCCGGGCTTTCCTGCATGGTTTGCAGCATGTGAATCTGATGCTTCAGATCATGGCATTTGCGATTGATGATATCGACGGTTTCCTGGTTGATGGCATACTGCTTCTGCTGTTGCAGCAGCGTGTAGCGAACGCCGTCCAGCTCGCGTTGCAAGGATGCCTTGTCATGGTTGCTGCGTTGCGTCCACATGATGTAGAAACAGCATAAGGCGTCGCTGATGTGATAGATGATACCGTTGATGCACACGGCGATCGCCGGCACGCAGACGACGGCGAAAATCGGCCAATACAGAACCGTGGAGAGCAGATCGCTGGGAATCGGTACCGCCAATGCGAACGCGACCGTGAACGCAAGGAGCCCGATGCTGCACAGTGCCGCCCGCATCGGGAAGGAACGGCGTTTGCTCACCGGCATGATGAACAGGCCGCACGCCACGATGAGCTGCGCCATGTAAGCAACCTGAATCCAAATCTGAACGATCATGCCACGACACCTCCCATGTATTCGGTCAATGCGGCGAGAAACGGTTTCTTCTTTGTTTGGCTGATTGGCAGCCAATCCCCACCAACCTGGACCTCATCCTTACTGACCGCGATGACCCGACGGAGATTGATCAGATAACTGGTGTTGCACCGTTCGAACGGAAGTCCCTGCACGTTGTCCTCCCAATTGTGCAATGAGTCACGTTGCCGAATCGTGCCCTGCGATGTGTGAAAAAACAGGTAGTGGCCGCGCATTCCGATCTCCTTCGCCGGGCTTGACTATTCGTGGAACATCCTCGGCTACGAAGTGGCTCGTAACGCGGCCGGAGAGGTGGTGATCGGCGGTGGATTGGGATATTTCCTGAGTTACGAGATCGGTTCGTTCATCTCGCAATGCGTGAACTTCCCGTTGCAGCGCAATGTGACCTTCAAATCGCACGGCAATCTTGCCTATCAGATCTTCTGGTATTTCATCGCCTGGCTGCTGATCTCCCTGTTCTGCAACGCGATCAACGGATTGTGGCTGCCGCTGGCGCAGGTGCGGTTCAGTCCGGCCGTCTACAATCTGCTGGTCACGTTCATTACCGGCGGTGTCTCCATGGTGATCTACTTCTTCGCTTACAAGATCATCTTCCCGGAAGGCAAGCCGGAGGACGCCTCACAAGGGGAGTGAGGATCGCTTTACGCAGATCGTTTACGCAGATCGCTTTACGTAACAAGGCGCGTTCCGCAGTTTATGTGCTGTGGGACGCGCCTTGTCTGTTTCGCCTGTTTACGGATGTCTGTTTATGGATGTCGGGCTGGCCTGGTTCGTGGCACTCGCGGGAGTTCGGTCCCGTAATTGGCATCGCTATCTACTTGCGATTCACCTGCCGTGCGTGACGTTTGTTGACGATCGCCTTCGAACCGTGGTCGGCCAGCTGCGATACCAGCGCTCCGAGTCCTGCTGAAAGAACGGTGAACGCGATGTTGAGGACCACTCCCTGCCGTGCGCTTGCGGAATCGCCTGCTTTTCTGGCTTTACGTACGACGCTTCTCTTCCACACCATGTCGAACAGTGTGCTGAACGCGAATCCCATCATGGTCGGGAATACCGTTTTGAAGATTTTGTCTCCGAACGAGTCGGGGTCGTTGATTCTGTGCGTGCGCATGGCGTCTACTTTCTCGTCGATTCGGTGCAGGGCCTCTACGGCGCGGTCCGCTCCGGATCCGAAGTCTGACATCTCACTCATGCATTCCAGTGTAGTGCGTGCGGGACATTCGTTTTATGGTCATGTAAAGAGGTTTTGACCACGATTAGGGTCAAGACACGTGTGGAAAGAACACGATTGGCCGTTCGTTTCGACTAGAGTGAGGGTATGACAGAAACTCAACTGGGAAGCAACGAGGCTTCTAAAACCGTTCCCGGACGCCTGGTGCTGCTGCGCCATGGTCAGACCGTGTGGAGCGAATCGGGCCAGCACACGGGCCGTACCAACATTCCTTTGACTGAAACCGGACGCCATCAGGCCGAGGATGCCGGTAGGCGGCTTCGTGAGGCGTTCCCTGATGGGTTTGATGCTGAGTGCGTGTTCGCCAGTCCGTTGCGCAGGGCGCAGCAGACCTCGCGGCTGGCCGGTTTTGATGATTTTGAGGTGTTGCCGCAGATCGCCGAATGGGATTATGGCCGTGCCGAAGGGCGTACGCGCCAGCAGGTCAGTGAGGCGGGCGGCTTTGCGTGGGATGTGTGGCGCGATGGGCCGCGTTCCCTCCCTGAGGATTTGGAAGGCGACTGGGTTGAAACGTTGCCGAATGGCGAGCAGGTGCCGGTGCACAACGGTCCGGGGGAGACGGTTGAGGATGTCGCCGCCCGTACGCGCGACGGCATCGCTTCGGTTTTACCGATTCTCAATGATGGACATGACGTGCTGCTGGTGGCCCATGCGCATGTGTTGCGAATTCTGACTTCGCAGTGGCTGGGCGTCGATCCGCATTTCGCGCGTTTGCTGCGGCTTGACACCGCACACTATTGCATTCTGAGCCAGTATAAGGGCGATAACGTCATCGAACGTTGGAACTGCTGACGCTTGTGGTCGCAAGCGCACCCGTACGGTATGTATGCCGTACGGGTTTTTTATTGCGTTGATGGCGTGAGTTCCGTTATGCATTCGTTTGCTTTTTGATGGGTTTTCATTGGGGCAAATCAGTAAAGAGATTGAAGTTTGATGACTATTGCGCAAGGTGTGTCGCAAACGCTTTCATCGTAAAGAGCACTGAAAACCCTTTGCAAATAAAGACTTTTTGCGTATTTACCAAGTTTTGAAATTGCTTTTGATGACGATTGAAATGCTTACGTTTGCAAAAAATGGAAAAAAGGAGCACAATAGTTGTTGCCGAAGCTGTGAAGGAGCAACTTCGAGAAAGATGTGTTTTCGGAAGGACATCCGGAAGCCGGGAATAGGAAAGAGAAAGGTTCGATGATGAATCGCACTGTTAAGTCCGTAGTGGGAATGGTCGCCATCGCGGCAATGTCCGTCGGTACGCTCGCCGCATGCGGCTCGAGCTCCAGCTCCAGCGATAGCGAAGGCAAGGTCTACTATCTGAACTTCAAGCCGGAAGCCAACGACGCATGGCAGGCCCTGGCCAAGAAGTACACCGAGAAGACGGGCGTCGAGGTCAAGGTGCAGACCGCCGCATCGGGTACGTACGAGCAGACTCTGAAGTCCGAAATCGCCAAGAGCGAGGCCCCGACCCTGTTCCAGGTCAACGGCCCGGTCGGCTACCAGAATTGGAAGTCCTACACGGCCGATATGTCCGACACTGAGCCGTATTCGCAGCTCATCGACCAGTCCATCGCACTGAAGGACGGCGACAAGGTCGTCGGTGTTCCGTACGCCATGGAGACCTATGGTCTTATCTACAACAAAGACATCCTCAACAAGTACATCGCCACCGATGGCGCCAAGATCAAGAGCGTCGACGAGATCGACAATTTCGACACTTTGAAGGCCGTCGCCGACGACATGCAGTCCAAGAAGGACGAGCTTGGCATCCAGGGCGCCTTCACCTCCGCCGGTTTCGATTCCAGCTCCGACTGGCGTTTCAAGACTCATCTTGCCAACCTGCCGCTGTACTACGAGTTCAAGGACGACAACATCACCGAGCAGCCGGCGACCATTAAGGGTACGTACCTGCCGGAATACAAGCAGATCTTCGACTTGTATCTCAAGGATTCCACCACTGAGCCGACGCAGCTGAGCTCCAAGACCGGTGACGATGCCACCTCCGAATTCTCCTTGGGTGAGGCGGCCTTCTATCAGAACGGCACCTGGGCATGGTCCGACCTCAGCAAGAACGGCATGGAAGCCGATTCCCTCGGCATGCTCCCGATCTACATCGGTGTCAAGGGCGAGGAGAACCAGGGGCTGGCCACCGGTTCCGAAAACTACTGGTGCATCAACGACAAGGCTTCCGATGCCGACAAGCAGGCCACCAAGGACTTCCTGAAGTGGGTTATCACCGATGAGGCCGGTATCGAATCCCTCTCCTCCGACATGGGCCTGACCACGCCGTTCAAGTCCTTCAGCGACGTTGAAAGCGACAACCCGCTCATCCAGGCCGCTGTTGCGGACCAGAACTCCGGCAAGACCGCCGTCTCCTGGAACTTCACCATGATGCCGTCCGAGGAATGGAAGAACCAGCTGGGCTCCGCGCTCCTGGAGTACGCCCAGGGCACCGGCGACTGGGATGCCGTCAAGTCCGCATTCGTGGATGGTTGGAAGACCGAATACGACGCCTCTCACTGAGTGGTTCACTGAGAGGATTGCGGGTCTGCTCGCAGGCCCGCGTCCTGGTCATAACCTGGTCATAACTGAATCGTACCGAGGTGGGGCTCTCCTTTCCTTGCAGTAATCCTCGGCGGATATGAAAGGGCCGTCGCCGCATTCGTCTGGATGTGGCGACGGCCCTTTCGTCTTGTGTTAGCCGATGTTCCCGGCGTGCTGTTTCACGTGAAACATGCGGTTGTTTATCAGAGCATGTTTATCGGCGCATGCGTGCGGTGGTGGAGCGTACGATCAGCTGTGCGGGGAACGTTTTGAATGGTTCCTCGAGCGGCTGCTTTTCGATGAGGTCCAATGTCATCCGCGCGGCTTCCTGTGCCATCCTGACTGGCTCCTGACGGACTGTGGTCAAGCCGAGATCGCGTGCGTAGGTGCCATCGTCGTAGCCGATGATGGAGATATCGTTCGGCACGGTGAAGCCGTTGCGTTCCAGCTGGAACAGCAGCGGTACCGCGATGCCGTCTTCCTGGCAGGCGATGGCCGTCGGCATATGGTCGAGGCTCAGCAGCTGCGTGACGACCTTGCTGATGTTGTTCTTGCCCTCATCGGTGACAAGCACCTGCGGTGTGACGCCATTGGCCTCACAACATGCCATGAACGAGTCGAAACGCCCCTGCACGCTGAAGTGCAGCGTCACGTCGCGGTCAGTGCGGATGTAGGCGATGTCTTTGTGGCCGAGGGTCATCAGATGGCGTGCGGCAAGCTCGGAGCCCTGTTTGTCGTCGATGCGTACGGCAGCGTCGAATCCGCGCTTTTCCGGCAGGCTTGAATTGATGCCGATAATCGGCACGTCCACGGATTTAAGCTGTTTGATTTCGCTGCTGTCGATGTCGAAGGAGATGACGATCACGGCGTCGACGTTGCGTCGTACCGGCAGCATGTCGAAGAATTCGCGGCGCTCTTCGATGCTGGACATCTGGTAGATGGAGATGTCGTATCCTTCGTCGTGGAATACCTGATTCAATCCTTCGATGATGGACGAGCTGAACCACAGATTGAGCTTGCCGGATATCAGTACCGCGATGCGTAGCGCGCGGCCGGTTTTCAGTGCCGCCGCGGAACGGGAGATGGAGAAGTTGAGCTCTTCAGCCGCTTTCATCACCTTCTCGCGGGTCGTTGCCGATACTAGATCAGGGCGTGTGAACGATCGCGAAACCGTCGAAATGGATACATGCGCAAGCTGTGCCACGTCTTGAATACTGCTTTTCATAATATTGACCTCTTAAGTGTTCAGCATACTGTATTGCAAATGTTTTGCAAAAGCACTCTTACAAACGTTTGCAAAAACTTTCATGAATTTAAAACCTTTGAAATTTCGGTAAATTCGGTAGCTATATTGATATGACAACGTTGCTGTATCTTCTATCGAAACGGGTAAAAATGACAACGTTTGACATTTTGTGCAATGACATCTATCATGGCCAGTGAGCCCTTGACGTGAGACCGAACAGAGCAGTGAGGATCCGCCTTGGGCCGAAGGTTGCAAGGGGATTTCGCGGCACGCTGGCGTGGATGCGAGATCAGGAAGAAGGAAAGCAGGCACGCATGATCAGCATGGCTGGCAAGGCGATACGGAAATGGTGGGCGCTGTTCGCACTGCCTACGTTCGCCGCTTTTATCATCGGGTTCGTAGTCCCGTTCATTATGGGTGTGTATTTGAGCTTCTGTAAATTCACCACCGTCACCGATGCGGAGTTCGTGGGGCTCAAGAATTATCAGAAGGCGTTTGCGGATACGGAGTTTCTGCATGCGCTCGGATTCTCCGTGGCGTTGACCATCGTGACGACCATCGTGATCAACGTGGCCGCATTCGCCATCGCGTACATGCTCACCAAGGCCATTAAAGGCTCGAACATCTTCCGTTCCGTGTTCTTCATGCCGAACCTCATCGGCGGCATCATCCTGGGCTATATCTGGATGCTGCTGCTCAACGGTATCCTCGCCCACTGGGGACGCGCGTTGACGTACAGCGCCACATACGGTTTCTGGGGCTTGGTCATTCTGGTGTGCTGGCAGCAGATCGGCTACATGATGATCATCTACATCGCGGGCATGCAGTCCCTGCCGACCGATGTGCTTGAAGCTGCGGCGGTTGATGGCGCGACCGGAACGCAGACCATGTTCAAGGTCATCATTCCGCTGATGATGCCGTCGATCACCGTCTGCTCGTTCCTGTGCGTGACCAACGGATTCAAGCTCTACGACCAGAACCTTGCATTGACTAACGGCGCTCCGTCGAACATGTCTGAAGGCCTAGCCATGAACATCACCCGCACGTTCTACGGACGCATGGGCTGGGAAGGCGTCGGCCAGGCCAAGGCCGTGCTGTTCTTCATCCTGGTGGCAGCGGTCGCAATCATTCAGAACAAGCTCACGACTTCCAAGGAGGTGGAGGCATGATCTCCGGAGACAAGGTCAAGCATGGCGGACTGTGGACCGTGCTGTTCACGGTCATTTCACTGGCATGGGTGTTCCCGATCGTGCTGGTGCTCATCAACTCCTTCAAGCAGAAGGCGTATATCTCACGCAATGCGTTCTCCATCCCGACAGGTAAGGCGTTCGTTGGACTGGAGAATTACACGCGTGGCATCGAAACCACGAATTTCTTCGCAAGCTTCGGCTGGACCCTGCTGATCACGGTCGGTTCCGTGGCTTTGATTCTGGTGTGCACGTCGATGTGCGCATGGTGGATTGTGCGTGTGAACAATTGGGCGGCTAAACTCCTGTACACGCTGTTCCTGTTCAACATGATCGTGCCGTTCCAGATGGTCATGTTCACGCTCTCCAAGCTCGCCGACATGTTGAAGCTCAACACTCCGTGGGGCCTGTGCATCGTGTATCTGGGCTTCGGAGCCGGTCTGGCCGTGTTCATCTTCACGGGCGTGATCAAGGGCATTCCGCAGTCGTTGGAGGAATCCGCGATGATTGACGGCGCGTCCGTGCCACGCATCTTCTTCCAGATTGTCGTGCCGATCATGAAGCCTTCGATCGTGTCGGTCGCGATTCTGCAGGCCATGTGGATCTGGAACGACTACCTGCTGCCGTATCTGACCCTTGACCTGGGCAAGTACAAGACCATCTCCGTGGCTATCCAGTACTTGAAGGGCGGTTATGGTTCGGTGGATATGGGTGCGATGATGGCCTGCCTGGTCATGGCGATCATTCCGATCATCGTGTTCTATCTCATCTGCCAAAAGCACATCGTCAAGGGCGTAATGGCCGGAGCCGTCAAGGGCTGAAAG
>CAVBVU010000062.1:0-9714 GCA_963598975.1 Anaerovoracaceae bacterium | reverse complement strand
GCCCCCTCCCGGCCCCAACCTCGAGAAAACGGGCATATCTCCCGGTTGGGGCTGGCCGCAGACGCAGACCATACCGGCGCGCATCCATATAAAACGTGCGCATATACGAAAAGGCCCGCCTCCGTAACGGAAGCGGACCCAATCAGAGTTATTCAGCGATCAATCAGTCCTCGAACGGATCGAAGTCGCGGCGCACGCGGCGACGCGGACGTTCGGAACGCTCTTCACGATCGGCGCGGTACTCATCGTAGTTCTCGTCGGCTGCGTAACGCGGGTTACGGTCGTCGCGGCGGCTACGGCGACGGTCGGAACGACGATCATCACGATCATAGTCGCGATCATCACGATCGGAACGACGACGACGCGGACGATCATCATAATCACGATCATCACGGTCGTCGCGATCGGAACGACGACGACGCGGACGATCATCATAATCACGATCATCACGATCGGAACGACGGTCGTCACGACGGCCACGGCCACCACGACGGTCGTCGCGATCGGAACGCTCACGACGCGGAGCGGAGGATTCCTGATCTTCGAAGCCCGGAATCACCAGGGAGATCTTGCCGCGATCGTCGACGCCCTGCACGACCACCTCAACGGTGTCGCCTTCCTTGAGCACGTCTTCGACGGCGTCGATGCGCTCGCCGTTGGCAAGGTTGCGAATCTGGGAGATGTGCAGCAGACCGTCGGTGCCCGGAGTCAGGTTCACGAACGCGCCGAAGGAAGTGGTCTTCACGACCTTGCCGCTGTAGGTTTCGCCGGCTTCCGGAACGTGCGGGTTGGCGATCTGGTCGATGATCTGCTTGGCCTTCTCAGCGCCTTCGCCGCCCTCGGAGGAGATGAACACGGTACCGTCATCCTCGATGGCGATCTCGGCGCCGGTCTCTTCCTGAATCTGGTTGATCATCTTGCCCTTCGGGCCGATGACCTCGCCGATCTTGTCGACAGGAACGGAAGTGGTGATGATGCGCGGCGCGTACGGGCTCATCTCGGCCGGACCGTCGATGCACTCGTTGATGACCTCGAGAATGGTGGTGCGGGCTTCCTTGGCCTGCTGCAGGGCGGATGCCAGGATGTCGGCCGGAATGCCGTCAAGCTTGGTGTCGAGCTGCAGAGCGGTGATGAATTCGGAAGTGCCGGCAACCTTGAAGTCCATGTCGCCGAAGGCGTCTTCGGCGCCGAGGATGTCGGTCAGGGTCTTGAAGATGTGCTGGCCGTCGACTTCGCCGGAGACCAAGCCCATGGCGATGCCCGCGACCGGAGCCTTCAGCGGAACGCCGGCCGCGAGCAGCGACAGCGTGGACGCGCACACGGAACCCATAGAAGTGGAACCGTTGGAACCGATGGCTTCGGAGACCTGACGGATGGCGTACGGGAACTCCTCACGGCTCGGCAGCACCGGCACGATGGCCTTCTCGGCAAGAGCGCCATGGCCGATTTCGCGACGCTTCGGGGAGCCGACGCGACCGGTCTCACCGGTGGAGTACGGCGGCATCTCGTAGTTGTGCATGTAACGCTTGGACTGCGGGCCGGACAGCGCGTCAATCTGCTGCTCCATCTTGAGCATGTTCAGGGTGGAAACGCCCAGAATCTGGGTTTCGCCACGCTGGAACAGTGCGGAGCCGTGCACGCGCGGCACGATGTCCACTTCGGCGGACAGGGTGCGGATGTCGCGCAGGCCACGGCCGTCGATGCGGTAGTCCTGGGTCAGGATGCGGCGACGCACGATCTGGCGCTGCAGCTCCTTGAACGCGTTGCCGATTTCCTTTTCCTTCTCGGCTTCGTCCATGTCGGTGAACTCGCCTGCGAGGGTGGCCTTGACACCTTCCTTGATTTCGTGGATGCGGTCCTGACGCGGCAGCTTCTCCGCGATGGACAGGGCTTCGTCGAGATCGGCGTGGGCGATCTGGTCGATGCGGTTGTACAGATCGTCGGTGTATTCCGGGAACAGCTGGAATTCCTTGGTTTCCTTCGCGGCGATCTTCTTGAGCTCGTTCTGAGCCTCGCAAATCACCTTGATGAAGGGCTTCGCGGCTTCCAGACCACCGGCGACGACTTCCTCATCCGGCTTGGTCTGGCCTTCGTCGTAGATGAGGGTCCAGGCGTTCTTGCCTGCGCCGGCTTCGATCATGGCGATTGCGACGTCGCCGTTCTCGACGACGCGGCCAGCGACCACGATTTCGAAGACGGCACGGTCACGTTCGCTCCAACGCGGGAAGGCGACCCACTGGCCGTCGATCAGGGCCAGACGCACGCCGGAGACCGGACCGGAGAACGGCAGACCGGAGATCATGGTGGAGGCGGAAGCGGCGTTCAGCGCGATGACGTCGTACGCATCATCCGGATTGACCGCGAGCACGGTCTCCACGACCTGCACCTCGTTGCGCAGGGTGTGCGGAAACAGCGGACGCAGCGGACGATCGATGATACGGCACGCGAGGATGGCCTCGGAGCTCGGACGGCCTTCGCGGCGGAAGAAGGAGCCCGGAATCTTTCCCGCGGCGTACATCTTCTCTTCCACGTCAACGGTCAGCGGGAAGAAGTCGTAGTTCTCCTTCGGGCTGGAGCCTGCGGTGGTGGTGGAAAGCACCATCGAATCATCGTCAAGATAGGCGGCGACGGCACCATCCGCCTGCTGGGCGAGGCGACCGGTCTCGAAGCGCAGCGTACGCTTGCCAAACGAACCATTATCGATAACGGCTTCAACAGCCTTGATCTCGGGACCCTCCATAGGGTTTCTCCTTTTTCTTTACCTGTGATACCTACCATCGGCGGTCCTCTTCAGCGGACCCAACCGACTGCTACATGCGTGACGCGGCGTTGCCTCCGCCGCTTTCCTCATCTCTTGATTCTAGACCTCTACGCCCAAATCCGTTGGGCCTGCAACATGTCTTTCCTCATCCGCGGCTGTCATGCAAAAAAACGCCCGAACACCATAAGGCGCTCGGGCGGAAGAATATAACTATCGGCGCAGACCCAGACGCTCAATCAGGGAGCGATAACGGTTGATGTCGACGCGCTTGAGGTAATCAAGCATACGACGACGGTCGCCGACCATCAGCAGCAGACCACGACGGGAGTGGTGATCGTGCTTGTGCTCCTTGAGGTGCTCGGTCAGATCAGCGATGCGCTTGGTCAGCAGAGCAACCTGGACCTCCGGGGAGCCGGTGTCACCCTCGTGGGTAGCGTAGGTCTTGATGATTTCCTGCTTCTGCTCAGCCGTAAGTGCCACGGCATCCTCCTTATGTTGCTGCGCGGTGCTGTCGGCCTTATGCCGACGCGCTCTCTATCCGCGGGCGAAACACGCCAAGGGGAAATATTACACGAGGGGATGACTAAATCGCATTCCGTCATACCGCGGTAAGCAGGCCGCCGAGCATCACCACGCCCAGCGCGACCAGCTCAATCGCGAAGAACAGCAGGAACGAGGCCCAACTGCGCGTAAGCACGTTGAACTTCGACTCTTTTTTGACGCATACCAGCAGGCCGACCCACAGCACCGCGTAGACGGCAACGCCGAAACCGGCCGCGATGATGCCCAAATTCGCCGCGTTGGCAAGATCCGCGGCCGAACCGTACATCACATAGGTGGCGTTCCAGAAGTTGAAGCTCAGCAGGCACACGCCAGCCACGAACTGTTCGGCGGCCAGTCCCACCACGAACACGGTTCCCCACAGCCACTTCTTCACATCCGCCACCATCAATCCGAGTCCGGCAAGCGCCATGATCGTGACGGTCCACGAGATCAGAGCCACGCCCTTGGGGTTGAGGAAGCTGAGGTTCGCCACCAGCCAGGCGGAATCGTTGACCGCGACGGCGCGCCCCCACCAGTATGGTGCGATGAGTGCGGCGAGCACGAGCACGATGAACAGCACCCAGCGCGCTGGGTGTGAGTGCTTGCGTTCGATGTCCGCCAAGGATAGGTCGGAAGGTTCGATTGACGGGGCGGGATGTTTGGAGACGTCGGTTCTCTCAGTGTTGCCGTTCGCGCGTTTCGCGTCCTTGCCGCTCTCCGAGAGTGTCATGTTCAGCTCCGTGTGTATTGCGTTCAGCTATACAAAAGGCGTGCCGTTAAGCACGCCTTCTTCTTCTCTAAGGATTGTCCGGAGCGGATGACGGGAATCGAACCCGCGTAATCAGTTTGGAAGACTGAGGCTCTACCATTGAGCTACATCCGCGCATCGTTCGCGTCAGCAGGTGCCGACGTAAAGCGACTCGAGTTATTATACACACTCTCCGAACATTCGCAAATCGCAGCCTGTTTTATGCCTCGGCCACGCAGACCTGGTAGGGCTCGAGGGTGACTTCGGCGGGCAGAACGATGCTGCCGTCGGAGTCGAGGCGGACGGTCTGCCGGGCGGACGAGAAGTTGAACAGTCCCAGCACCGTGCGGCCTTCCACATGGCGCACCATCGCCAATACGGCGTCGTTGTGCGCATCCCACGTGGTGACCCATGCGTCCGGGCCGAAGCATGGATCGTCGCGCATTTCGCGGACACCCTTCAGACCGTCCCACATCTGCTTCTGCAGGGTGCCGGCCTTCTTGCGTTTCTCGGCGTTTTCCCAGTTGAACGGGCTGCGATGCAGATTACGGGAGTCCTCGACTCGATCCGGATCCTCTTTGTATTCCCAACCGTTGAGCTGTACAATCTCGTCGCCGCAGCTCAGCATCGGGAAGCCACGCAGGAACGCCATGGCCGAATGCATCATCAGATCGCGTTTCATCGAGATTTCCAGCAACGGCTTGTCGTGCGTGATCAGCGCTCGTTCCACGCCGCACATGCTGGCCGTGGTGCCACAGCTGCGTGCGTCCTTCGACGCCTCGTCGTAGTTGTACAGCTCGCCCATGGCCCAGCTGCCGGGCACGGAGCCTTCGTAGAAGTGGTACAGGAACTCCTTGTGCTTCAGCGGATCGATGCCGAGACGGATCTCCTCCGGTTCGTCAAGACCCCAGCCGACATCATCGTGGCAGCGCAGATAGTTCACGAACCAGCAGTTCTCCGGCAACGCGTCGAGCTTGTCGAGCTGGTCCTTCAGCAGGCGCACGTCGCCGCTGGCGAGCGCGCTCCACAGGTTCACCATGATGGACACGTTGTACAGCATGTGACATTCGGGGCGTTCCGGGGTGCCGAAGTAGGCGGCGAGTTCCTTGGGGGCCATCACCACCTCGCCCTTGAGCACCACGGCCGGGCAAACGCATTCGAGCACGATGCGCAGCATGCGCACGATGGTGTGCACCTGCGGCAGGTTGCGGCAGTTGGTGCCGAGTTCCTTCCAGATGTACGGCACGGCGTCGATGCGGAACACTTCGACGCCGAGGTTCGCAAGTCCCAGCACGCTTTTCATCACGGCGACGAAGACCTTCGGATTGCGGTAGTTCAGATCCCACTGGAACGGGTAGAACGAGGTGAGGACCCACTTGTTCATGTCTTCGTTCCAGGTGAAGTTGCCGGGCGCGGTGGCCGGGAAGACTTCCGGCACGACGGCGTCGTACTGGTCGGGGATGGTGCGGTCGTCGTAGCAGTAGTAGTAGCCCTGATATTCCGGGTCACCCGCTTGCGCGGCCTTGGCCCAGCGGTGGCTGGATGCGGTATGGTTCATCACGAAGTCGAGGCACAGGCTGATGCCGGCGCGACGCAGCTTCTTGGTGAGCGCGGCCAGGTCCTCGTTGGTGCCCAGACTCGGGTCGACCGAATCGAAATCCTCCACCGCATAACCGCCGTCGTTCTGCGGATGCGGCATTTTCAGCAACGGCATCAGATGCAGGTAGGTAAGCTTCTGCTCCTTGAGATACGGCACTTTTTCGGCGAGGTTCTTCAGGTCTCCGGCGAACAGGTCGGTGTACATGGTCATGCCGAACATGTTGCCGCGCTTATACCATTCCGGATCGGACACACGCTTGGTGTCGAGGCGCTTCAGATCGGCGGGTCGGGCTGCATGGGCCTCGTTCATGAGTTCCTTCAGGCTCTCCAACGCCTCATCGTCGCCATACAGGCTTGTGAACAGTTCCTCCAGTTCCTCACTGTGCTGCGCGAGGCGATTTGCGAATGCTTCGTCGGATTTGGAACGTGCTGCTGCCATGGGCGGACTCCTTCGGAAACTTCATTGTTGTGAGTCTTTGCGCAGCTTCCGTTGCTGCGCTGTCACTTAGTGTAACGTGTCACGTTGCGTTTATCAAACCGGTTCGACGTGTACTCTCGCCTACTCTCAAACGTTTGACGAACTTCCTTCATCCCTGTAGACGTCTATGTATGCCACGGCCGATGCGACGGCCCCGTCATGGCTCAGGGAGATGTGTATCTCGTAAGGCTTCGAAGCCAAGGATTCCCGTAGTCTGTTCCACACTTGCGAAGACAGGCAGACATGCGGAACGCCGTGCGAATCGTCGAGTATTTCAACGTTCGACCACGGAAAATCATCGACGGTGTAGGGACGGACGGGGTTGCCGAAACCGTGTTCCGACACAAAAGACAGTGCCTCGCACCATGCCTTGAGGAAGGCTTCCTTACCGGCCCAACGAGCGGCGAGATGCACCGTCTCACCATCGTTCTTCGCTTTCGCGCGTTGCGCCGCCTGACGGAGCTCACGGGCGGAAAACAGTCCGCACATACGTGAGCCGGGCAGTCTCAACTGCTCTCCGAACGATTCCACGTCAACCACGTCATGGCCCAGGCCCAGCATCGAACGAATCCTTTCATGTCTCGATCGCAGCACTTCGACGACCATTGTTCACGCATATCAATCGCAAGAAAGCCGATCGCAGGAAAACCAAAATCATAAGGAAATCACGGGAATCTCCCGCCGCCGAAGCAACGGGAGATTCCCGATCATTCCTGATGGATCGGACCGACCCGACTATGCAGGACGGCCCGATCGCACAATTGACTACGCCTCGAAGTAGCCGTCCGCACCCAGACGCGCGTCCGGATCAAGCAGCATGGCCTTCTCGACTTCGTGGGCGTCATAGCCGTGTCCGTCTTCGCGGAACCTGCGGTTGTCGATCGGCTCATAGAGCGCCGCACGGCCCATCATGCCCTCCTCAAGTCGGCGCTGGCCGTCCGCCAGTCGGGCATCGGCACGTTCGTGCCACTGGCGCAGCGCGTCGGAGCCGGCCGTATTGGCCACAGCCGCTTCGAAGGCGCCCGGGTTCACGATCGCGGCGAATCCCGAGACATGGCCGAAGCCGAGCGATGTCACGAGACCGGCCTTCACCGAACCCACCTTCAAAGGCTTGCGCAGCCAGACCATATGGTCGTCGCGCATGAGCTTCGGGTCGACGCAGTCGAGCGCCGCGTTCGCGGGAATCACACCGGACTTGAACAGCTGAGTCAATCCGTTGACCTGGAAGATGCAGGCACCGCCCTTGGCATGGCCGGTGAGCGTCTTCTGCGAGATCACGAACAGCGGATTGCCCTCCGTGCGGCCGATGGCATGGGCCAGCGTGTTGTGCAGTTCGGATTCGTTCGGATCGTTGGCGTTGGTGGACGTATCGTGCTTGGAGACCACGGCGATGTCGTCCGCGCTCACGCCGAGCTTGGCGAGATCGCGTACCAGCTTGGAATCCTTACCGCCTATGCCCGCGGCGAGCGCGCCCAATCCCGGGGCCGGGATGGACGTGTGCGCGCCATCCGCGTAGGAATGCGCGAATCCGACCACGCCGGCCACCGGCAGACCCAGCTTCAGCGCGATGTCGCCGCGCGTCAGCAGGATGGTTCCGCCGCCCTGCGATTCCACGAATCCGCCGCGACGACGGTCGTTCGCACGCGAGAAGAACCGTGCGTCGATTCCCTTGGCGTACATCTCCTCCGAATTGGCGGTGGCGTTCATGTTGCCGAATCCGATCACGGATTCCACGCCGATGTCGTCGATCGCGCCGGTCACCACGAAGTCGGCTTTGCCGAGGGCGATCTTGTCCACGCCTTCTTCGAGCGAGACCGCCGCCGTGGCGCAGGCGGAGACCGGCTGGATCATGTTGCCGTAGCCGCCGATGTAGGACTGCATCACGTGTGCCGCGACGACGTTCGGCAGCGCCTCCTGCAGAATGTCGGTCGGGATTTCGTGGTTGAGGAAGCGGTCGAGGTAGAGCTTGCGCATGGAGGCCATGCCGCCGAAGCCCGTGCCCTGCGTGGACGCCACCATGGAGGGGTGCACCGCCTCGAGGATTTCCGAAGGCGTGAATCCCGCGGAAAGATAAGCGTCCACCGTGGTGACGATGTTCCACAGGGCGATCTTGTCGACGTCGGAGACCATGGATGCTGGGATACCCCACTTGACCGGGTCGAAGCCCTTCGGGAACTGGCCGCCTACCGTACGGGTCATGGCGGCGCGGCGCGGTACGCGGATCATGGATCCGGCGTGGCGGGTCACGTTCCATTCGCCGGATTCCGGGTCGGCTTCGATGGTGGTATGCGCTTCGTCGAGCTTGACGTACTCTTCGGCGATTTCACGGGTCGGAACACAGAAGGTCACATCGTGGTCAAGGAAGACTTCGGCCTCCTCTTCGTCGGTGCCGCCCCTGTAGTCGTTGCCCATGCCCTCTTCGAATGGACGGACGCCGGAACGCGCCACGACCTCATCGTGGTAGCGTTCCGCGATGTCCTCTTCGGGCACCAGATTACCGTCGACATCGTACCAGCCCGGCTGCGGACTGTCGTTCCATGTGAGCAGTCCCATGTTCCAGGCCAGTTCGAGCACCGCGCCCGCGGAAAGGTCCACCTGGCCGTCGGAATGGATGCCGAGTTCCGCTTCGAAACGGGTTCTGCCGGAACCCCACGGGCCGAGTTCGCCGATGGACACGATCACGATCTCGTCTTCCGGACGTGCCGTCACGTTATGCCAATCGTTCAGGTCGACGTTTGCCTGACGCGGCGCGCGCGGGGACGGCAGCGCCTTGATCAGCGCGTTTTCGTTCGATGCGCGGTCTTCCGTTTCCTGCGGTTCGGCCTGTTCGGCCGTCTTGGCGTCGGCCATGGCTTCGGCGCGAAGCGCCTTGATGTCGATCGGCTCGGCTCCCAGGCCGCCCGTCAGATCCACATCGAGCGGAGCCACAGCGGCCTCCTTACGGGATTCACGGGTGGCCAGATCAAGCAGTTTCACTGCGATTTCAGAGGTCGAATAGGTTTTCAGGCCGTGACGCTCCACTACCGCGACCAGCGGATCGTTGCCGCCCATCAGACCGGTGCCGCGCACCCAGCCGATCTTCGGATGCGCGAAGGTCACGCGGGAGGACCACGTCTTCTCGGCACGGGCGCGGTTCACGATCGCGTCGAACGCGCTCTTCACCTCGCCGTACGCACCGTCGCCGCCGAAGATACCGCGGTTCGGCGAGCCCGGCAGAATCACATGCAGCCTGTGCTGCACATCGGTGTCGGCTCCGATATTGGCAAGGCCCGCGATCGCACGTTCCACGCCCCACAGCATGAGTCGCGCCTGCGATTCGAACAGTTCGCCGGCATCGGCCAGCGTGCCGCGCACCGGAGGGGCCGCGAACGGGAAGAACAGGGTCGGCTCATATGCGGGCTTGAGGACGGTGGTGGTGGCGCCGGAGGTCTTCCTCTGCTCATTGCCCACCCACTGCACGAGCGCGTCCACATCGCGGTAGCTGGAAAGGTTCGCCGGAACGAGCCACAGTTTCGCGTCCGCCGAAGCATGTTCGCGATAGTTTTGCTTGGCCCATGCCTTCACGCTCGGCTTGAAGCTGTGCGA
>CAVBVU010000061.1:0-9755 GCA_963598975.1 Anaerovoracaceae bacterium | reverse complement strand
TCTGCAAAGCGAGCGACTTCGCCAGCTCGACATTGATCGGTCCCTCTTCGGTGATGCGCTGCATGTCGCCGAACGTGTTGAGGCCGCCAGCGGTGAAGGCCTGCATCATCGCCTGCACTTCCGCGGGCTTGGGAAGATTTTCGGGATTCTGCCGCAATAGCTGTTCGCGCAGCTCCTCTGGAAGATTGGAGACCTGATTCCACGCCATCTCGCCTTGAATAGGTCCGAAGCAATCGATAAACCATTGATGGATTGCATTGTCGTCCATGCCGTTCCCCTGTTCTTGCGTTAAGCGTTTTTTCAAGTTCGACTGGTTCCATACTATGGGAGGTATGCCCAAGATGCATCAAACACGTCAAGTCCGTGCCAAAAGCACACGTCATAACGCCTTCAGGCGTGTCTGTAACTGGTGGAAACGAGTCGACCGTTGGTTCGAGGTACGTTCATGGCGGTATCTGATGGGGCTGTTTGCGGTGATTCTGTGCCTGTGTGTGCTGATATTGCCGAGCGCCTACACGGTTCAGTCGCCCGGTCCCACGCAGAACGTGCTTGGCGAATCGTCCGGACAGCAGGTGATCGATGTGTCCGGCGTGGAGACGCATGAGGATTCCGGGCAGCTGCTGTTGGTGACGGTCAACGCGTCCGGCGTGCCGGGATATCCGGTGACCAACCTTGAGGCGCTTGTAGGATGGATCAGCTCGAAAATCACGGTGATGCCGCAGGAAGCCGTGGTGCCGGTCGGTCAGACCGCCGAGGAATACAAGGAATCCAGCGACGAACAGATGTCGTCGTCGCAGGATTCGGCGGCGGCGGCGGCGACGAGCTTTCTTGAATCGCAAGGTTACGACGTGTCGAACATGAAGGTGAGCATGCATGTGGACGATATCGGCGGTCCGTCCGCGGGCATGATGTATTCGCTCGGCCTGATCGACAAGGTCACGGGGGAGAACCTTTCCGGAGGAAAGATCATCGCGGGAACCGGCACTATGGACGAAGACGGCAACGTGGGTGAGATCGGTGGCATCCGGTTGAAGATGCTGGGTGCCAAACGCGACGGCGCCACCTGGTTCCTTGCGCCGGAATCCAACTGTTCCAGCGTGGTGGGGAACATTCCGCAAGGTCTGAATGTGGTGAAGGTCTCCACCCTGCAGGAGGCGTACGACGCGCTGGTGGCCATCCGCGACGGTAAGGGGGATTCGCTGCCGCAATGCACCGTCGAATAGGTTTGGAGCGCTAAAACAGATGTGCTTCCAATCTCGAAAAATGAGAGATTACGGTGTTTGTAACGTATATGTTCGAGCAGTTTTGATATATTGGCGAACGTGAATCAAACGGCATCTGATAACGCTGAAGAATTCGGTTTCCACGCCGGCGACCTGGTACAGGAATGGCTGTGGGACGACGATGTAGACGACTCGATCCGCGCCAAGATCGAGGAACTGACCGGCGAGGAACTGGTCGATGAGGATTATGATTCCGCCGTTGATGGCGTGATCATCTGGTGGCGTGACGGCGACGACGAGGACGAGTTGTCCGACACCATCGTCGACGCATACGCGGTCCTTGGCGACGATGGTCCGCTGTGGGTGCTGACTCCGAAGCCGGGACGACCGGGTGCCGCAAGCTCCAGCACCGTGCAGTCCGCGGCCAAGACGGCTGGTATGAACGCGGCCACGCCGCTGACCGTCAGCGGTGACTGGAACGGCATTCGTCTGCGTGCCTTCGGCAAGGGCAAGTAAGGCTTTCACCTGTCTTTTTTCTTCCATCTGTTTTGCCTGCATGCGCGGTTCGTCTCGGACGATGGATGTTCGGCGGCGAATGCGGCATGTTTCGTAGGGCAGATGCAAAATGGCTCAAATCCGTCGGGTTTGGGCCATTTCTGATTTATCTGATCACTGTCGGTAAGGTTTACTGTCGGTGAAGTTGCAGATCTACGTTGGCAAAATGCGGGCATATGAAACTGCTGAATGGATACGGAACATTCGTCCGCCGGAATTCAAAGGGGTTTTGAAAGGTGGGCGATGAGGGACTCGAACCCCCGACATCCACCGTGTAAAGGTGGCGCTCTAACCAACTGAGCTAATCGCCCGCAACGAACAACTGTACCGTATGCATGCCGTTTTGGGAAAGCAGTGTGTCGCATGTGGGATTTTGGTGTCGGAAAGCGCATTTTTGACGTTATTTATGGTTTGTTTCCTATGAAAGAAGCGCAAGCGTCGAATCAATCACGTAAAGTGGTGTCGTTGAATACTGTTCTAGGAGGTCGATAGCCAATGGCGCAGGAACCTGAGTCCGGCAGGAACGTATCGGGAATCGCTCATACCGGAAAACGTAAGTGGGGATACGATTCCGATCAGGTGGACGCTTTCCTTGAACGTGCGCATGCGCTTTATGACGGTGAAGGCGCTCAGCTTACCCAGTACGATATTCAGAACGCTTCCTTCGATTTGGTCAAGGGCGGCTACGTGATCGCGCAGGTGGATGCCGCTCTGGCGCGTCTTGAGCGAGCGGTGGTGGATAAGCAGACCACGTGGGAGATTTCCCAGCATGGACGGGTCGCTTGGAAGGCGCAGACGGAAAGCCTGTTCCATGAGCTTGACGCCCATGCCAAGCGTGCGCAGGGCGAACGGTTCAAACCAGGGGATGGCAAGGAACCGAGCTATGACCGCAAGCAGGTTGACCGCATCATCGACCAGTGTCTGACCAAGGCCGCCAATGAGCTTGGCCTTGAGGAATTGGACGATCAGAGCGTCAGGAAGCTTGCGGATGTGAGTTCGCAGACCGTGGCCAATGTCATCTTCACCCAGCGCAAGGGCAAGCGTGGCTATGATGAGCGTCAGGTCGACCATTATCTGAGCTCCTGCGTGCAGCTGATGACCCGCCTTGAGTCGTATGCACGCGTGGCCGATTTCGTAGGTGAGCCATCCAGTGCGGCCAATACCGGTTTCGCGGCAAGAACCAGCGCTGGCGAGACCCAGATGATCACACCTCTGTTCGCCACGGCTGATACGGTCGCCATGTCCGCCAATACGTCCGTTGAATCTTCCCAGTCGGCGGCAAGCACGGAATCCTTTGATGCGTTGAATAAAGCCGAACGTGAGATTTTTACGTCTCCGGCAGTGTCTCCGGTGAGCGCTCCGGCGGTGCAGACCGAAGATCCGGTGCCCGCTCCAGTCGTTCCGCTGGTATTCCAGCCCACGGTGAGTATTCCGAAGCCGGTGGTACCGGAAACGTCCCAACCTTCCGCCGGAACGCAGACCGAAGCGTTCGATCCGGTTTCCGACGAACTGCCTCCGTCGTTCAGCCCGGAAATCACTCCGGCCGCACCGATTGCTCACGTTGTATCCGAGCCGTTTGAAACCAAGCCGTTCGCAACTGCCGAGGCCAATCCTCCGTCGGTCGATTCCTCGCTTGCGGCTTTGGCGCAGATGGCCAATTCCGTAGACGTACCGGAGGAGAGCACGTTCACTCCTCATATTCCGGAATTGCCGACGCCCAGCCTTCCACAGCTTAATACGGAAGCGGTGAACGAATCCCTCGGATCGCTCGCGTCGAGCGGCTTTGCCGTGGAGACTCCGCTCTCCGCCACGCAGAATTTCGAGTCTTCGCAGGAGACCGGCGAAAAGAAGGAAGAAAAGAAGACTCCTTCGACATCGCTGTTCCCGGGTTCCGCCAGCAATCTGGATATTGACATTCCGGATCTGTCATTCCCGTCTTTCGGCTGATAGTCAATAAAAAGGCTGGCTCCTGCGCCGGCCTTTTTCACGTTCGCGCAACGTCAAGACGTGGCGGCGAATATTTCATGAATACCTCCATTCCAACAACAAACAGTCAAAGGAACCCATGCAGACTTCAACAGTCATTATTTTGGGATCGACCGGATCGATCGGTACCCAAGGACTTGATGTCATATCCCGTCACCCCGACCGTTTCAGCGTTGTCGGCCTTGCGGCAGGCGGCGCTCATGTAGAACTCCTCGCACAGCAGGCAGCGCAATTCCGCGTGCCGAAGGTCGCGGTGTTCAACAAGGAATCGGTGCCGGCCCTAAGGGACGCTCTCGTACAGGCGGGTGTCGGCAACGTCGAAGTGACGGCGGGGCCGGATGCCGTAATAGCCATGGCCGGAGAAGGGGCTGACGTGGTGCTTAACGGCATTACCGGGTCCATCGGTCTGGAACCGTCCATCGCGGCGCTGAAATCGGGATCCCAACTGGCTTTGGCCAACAAGGAATCCGTTGTGGCCGGTGGCCATCTGCTGTTCGACGCCCAAGTGCGCGATCAGCAGATCAATCCCGTTGATTCGGAACATTCCGCCATCTGGCAGTCGTTGCGCTCCGGCACGCATGCGGAGGTATCCAAACTTGTGGTCACCGCGTCCGGAGGACCGTTCCGCGGTTGGGCCCGTGAGCAGATGACCGATATCACGCCGGAACAGGCACTCAACCATCCAACATGGAACATGGGTCCGGTGGTCACCATCAATTCGTCCACTCTGATGAACAAGGGACTTGAGGTCATCGAGGCGAGTCGACTGTTCAATATTCCGCCGAATCGCATCGATGTTACGGTTCATCCGCAATCGATCGTGCATTCCATGGTCGAATTCCAGGATGGTGCCACGATCGCGCAGGCGTCGCCGCCCGACATGCGTCTGCCGATCGCGCTTGGCCTTTCCGCGCCGGATCGTCTTTCGAATGTTGCAGCGGCCTGCGACTGGACGAAAAGCGCCACCTGGACGTTCGAGCCGCTTGACGACGTGGCGTTCCCGGCGGTCAACCTTGCGAGATACTGCCTGGAGGCGTCCGAAAAGCATACAGCCGTGCTGAATGCGGCGAACGAACAGGCCGTGCACGCCTTCCTTGAGCACAGACTCCCGTACCTGGGCATCGTCGACACCGTCAGCGAGGTCCTCAACGAGATGGATGCCGAGCTGCGTGGCGATCCGTTGTTCGCTTCCGTGGAGGAAATGAACCAACTTGAGCTTGAAGCGCGTCGCTGTGCCGACGATCTGATAAACAGGTAATCGGTCGTCTGCCGAATCGAATAATCGAAATCGAATAATCATTTGGGCTCCCACACGGGAGCCCTTGCCATGCAAGGATTACTGACGTATGCAAGAGAATGAGAAGCCGTTCCGCAAAACCGGTGAGGCCGATATCAGCGAAAGTCCGCTGCATCCGCGCCGCGAATCGCGCCGTATCATGGTCGGGCCCGTACCGGTGGGTGGGGGAGCGCCGATTTCCGTGCAATCCATGACCAACACTCTCACGGCCAACGTTCCGGCGACGTTGCAGCAGATCGCGGAACTGACCGCGGCCGGATGCGATATCGTGCGCGTGGCGGTCCCCAGCCAGGACGACGCCGACGCCTTGCCGGAACTGGTGCGGAAATCACCGATTCCGGTAATCGCGGATATTCATTTTCAAAGCAAATACGTGTTCCAGGCCATCGATGCCGGTTGCGCGGCGGTGCGCGTGAACCCCGGCAACATCCGTAAGTTCAACGAAGTCGGCCCGTCCATCTGCAAGGCCGCGACCGATGCGGGCATCTCGCTGCGAATCGGAGTGAACGCCGGTTCTCTTGACAAAGACCTGTACGCCAAGTATGGAGGACCTACGCCCGAGGCGTTGGTCGCGTCGGCCATGAAGGAAGCACGCATGTTTGAGGACGTCGGCTTCCGTGATTTCAAGATCTCCGTCAAGCATCATGATGTGATCACCATGGTGGAGACGTATCGTCTGCTTGCATCCAAAGGCGATTGGCCGTTGCATTTGGGTGTCACCGAAGCCGGTCCCGCATGGCAGGGCACGATCAAGAGCTGTCTCGCGTTCGGCGCTTTGCTGGCCGAGGGCATCGGAGACACGATCCGTGTTTCGCTGTCCGCGCCGCCCGCCGAGGAAGTGAAGGTGGGATGCAAGCTGCTGGAATACATGGGTTTGCGTCCGCGCAAATTCGACATCATCTCCTGTCCGAGCTGTGGTAGGTCGCAGGTGGATGTGATTCAGCTGGCCAACGCCGTCACTGAAGGACTCAAAGGTGTGACCGCGCCGATTCGCGTCGCCGTCATGGGATGTATCGTCAATGGTCCCGGCGAGGCGCGTGAAGCTGATCTTGGTGTTGCCTCCGGCAACGGAAAGGGACAGATCTTCATCAAGGGCAAGGTCATCCAGACCGTTCCGGAAGATCAGATTGTGGAGACGTTGCTGAACAAGGCACAGGAGATCGCCGCCCAGATGGAATCGGATGGGCTGGTTCCGGCCGGAACTGCGGGGCCGGTGGTCGTGCCGGTGGCCAACGGAGGAAACTGCTGATTGCGGCGGTGCGATACCGATTGCCATTTCAGAAACGCTCGGTAGAATGAGCGACGTGTCAAAGCGGAAAAATCAATCATGCAAACCAGCCTCGGATAGTCAACAAATCCGAGGCTGGACCCGCGGTAGAAGACTGCGGGTGAGTCTGCCTATTTTCGTTGTTCTGCTTGGCATACTTATGGCGGTCTCAACATTGACCGCGGCATCGTGGAACTATGCACCCACCGGCCAGACCATAGAGACGTTGTCTTCCGACACCGCCATCACCTTTAACAACACCACGGGCGGAGACCTTGCCAAACAAGGCGATTACGAGGTGACGCAGCGTTACGTGACCATCAAGGCCCAGCAATCTTCGACCGGCGAAACGCAAGACATCAACGTACTGATCCGTGAACCGAAAAACGCCGGAAACAACAGGCCGGGAGTGGTGTTCATACACGGCGCCGGATACGGCACCTGCGACAATTCCTTCGGAGACATGGCATACGACTTGTCTTCCGCGGGATTCGTGACGGCAGTGCTTGACAAACCGGTCTGGTCCACCAACGACGCCACCAGGGATTATCCGGCATCGGCTGCGGCATACGACCAGGTCATCAATCTGCTCCGCTCATTCGATAATGTGGATGCCGAACAGGTCGGCATCTACGCCACCTCGGAAGGAACCTGGATTTCCTCATACCTGTTGCAGTCCGATTCGGATGTGGCATTCCAGGTGCTGCTCAGCCCTATGGTCTATTCGCCCCGGCAATCGTTGGGATTCCTCGCGGCGCAGGATTTCGCCCTTGTGGGGGCACATGACGGATACCAGTCGATTGTGTGCCGTATCTTCCATCTTGACGTTTCCCTGTTCGGCTTCGACAATCTCGACATCGATACGTTGGATCCGCAAGCCTACTCCATACCGACGCTGGTGGCGTACGGCACGAAGGACGTGATGACCGCGCAGGTGGAGGGCACCGAGAAAATCGTGGCCATGGCGCACAAGGCCGGTAACTGGAACGTTACGGTGAGAACCTATTCGATAGCCAATCATGTGTTGCGCCTCGGCGATGAGGCCAACAGCGGCACACCATTCGCGGACGATTACGTCAACGATGTGATCGATTGGGCGGTCGGCACTATCCAAGGATTGGAACAGACGAGCGAACGCGTCGCCGGAGCGCAGCTATACCAGTCGATTGCCGTGCCATTGGACCTCGAGGCCAATCGCGGTCTGACCGTGTATCTGGTCGTGCTGCATGTCGGCATGCTGCTGTTGCTGATGGTGATGGCTGTATTGTGGCTGATCGTCGCAATCCGCAAGATTCATGCCCGCATACATGGGCACCGGTACGAATTGGGTTTCCTGCACGGTTTCGGCAACGCGCTGATCACATTGACGATCACCACCATGGCCACGCTGCTGCTATTCGCGGCAGGACTCGGCGAGGTGATCATGAGCGTGGTCAAACTGGCGTGGGGCGGCGCTCCGACCGAGAATCCAGGCATGATGTATTGGAGCTGGCCCGTCATCCAAATCGTCTGCGTGATTGTGGTGTGGGCATGGTCACGAGTGTTCACCCGATTGCTCGAAGTGGCCGGCAACCGCGGACTTACCCGATGGCCACCACGCAGGGGAGCCATCAAACAGATCATTTCCAGTTGGCAGCCGGTGCTTGCCTCCACCAGATTTGGACGCGTGGTGTTCTGGTTCACCGTTTTCGCCATGCTGAACGTACTGCTGGTATTCGCCTTCTGGGGATTGTTCATCTACTAGAACAAAACGGATAGGGTGCGACGGTCAGGAAGAAACGGTCACAGCGAACAGCCGGAACGAGAGTGCTATCTGGAATGGATCGCATAAGGAAAAGGAGCGGCAAATGCCGTTATACCAGGACGAAGGCGTGGTATTACGTACGGTCAAACTCGGCGAAGCGGACCGCATCATCACCCTGCTCACACGTGATCACGGAAAAGTGCGGGCGGTCGCCAAAGGAGTGCGCCGTACCAAATCACGCTTCGGCGGCCGGCTCGAACCGTTCATGCGTGTGGCTTTGTTGATCTCCGAAGGCCGGTCCCTGGACGTGATCTCGCAAGCCGAATCGATTTCCGCCTACGCAGGTCCGATCTGCGCCGACTTCAACGCATATACCGCGGCGAACATAATCTGCGAGACAGCCGACAAATTGGTTTCCGCGGAACACGAACGCGCAAGTACGCAATACCGGTTGGTATTGGGCGCGTTGAACGCCTTGGCGAAGCACGCGCACGATCCGGCCGCCATAAGCGATTCCTACGTGATGCGCGCGCTCGCGATCGCCGGCTGGACGCCGCGTCTGCGCGCCTGCGTGGTGTGTGGCGAACCGATCAGAGAATCTTTGTCATGGTTTTTCTCCATTTCCTCCGGTGGCCTGATGTGCCAGACGGACCATATTCGTGAATCGACTGAGATTTCATGGAATTCGATCTGCCAGCTTCAAGCGCTCGTGGATGGCGATTGGCGGGAATTGGACGGCGTTCCATTGACGTTGGAGACCCGTCAGTTGGTAGGAAAATGGGGTGAATACTATCTGGAGAGACCGATTCGTTCCATGCGCTTGCTAGATTAGCGTGTATGGCTTTTGAGAACGTTGACTACAAGTCTCTTGACATTCCGGCGGCACCCTTTTCGGACCCGTCGATCATTCCTGATTTTCCCAAGAACAAGGTTCCCCGCCATGTGGGTGTGATCATGGACGGCAACGGTCGTTGGGCGCAGCAGCGCGGCATGATCCGCACCGAAGGCCATCAGGCCGCCGAACCTGTGGTGTTCGACACCATTGCCGGTGCGATTGAAGCGGGCGTACGCTATCTTTCCCTCTACACCTTCTCCACCGAGAACTGGAAGCGTTCCCCGCAGGAGGTGCGTTTCCTTATGGGATTCTCACGAGACATCATTCATCGTCGTGTGAGCCAGATGAACGAGTGGGGCGTACGCGTGCGTTGGTCCGGCCGTCGCCCGAAGCTGTGGAAGTCGGTCATCGACGAGCTGGAAGTGGCACAGGAGAAGACCAAGAACAACACGACGATCGACGTGGTGTTCTGTCTGAATTACGGCGGTCGTGCGGAAATCGCGGACGCCTGTGCGGCAATCGCACGGGAGGTGCGTGACGGTAGAATCTCCGGTGATCGTGTGACTGAGAAGATGATCGCCGACCATCTGTACAATCCCGATATTCCGGATTGCGATTTGGTGATTCGCACTTCCGGCGAACAGCGTACGTCGAACTTCCTGCCATGGGAGGCGGCCTACGCCGAACTCGATTTCGTGCCGGAACTGTTCCCCGATTGCGGTCGTGAGGTGCTGTGGCGTTCCATCAGCCACTATGTCAACCGTGACCGCAGGTTCGGCGGAGTCAAGAAGTAAATTGCGCAAACGCCGGTTTTGCGGTTTTGCGGCTTACGTTTACCTGCGAACCAG
>CAVBVU010000060.1:0-9775 GCA_963598975.1 Anaerovoracaceae bacterium | reverse complement strand
ATGTGGTACAGTCCGACGGCGCGGCACTCGACCACGCAGCCCGGGAACACGGAGTTCGGGAGCATGATCAGGGCGTCGAGCGGATCGCCGTCCTCGCCCAGGGTGCCCTCGATGTAGCCGTAGTCATCCGGGTAGCCCATGGAGGTGAACAGAGTGCGGTCCAGGAACACGCGACCGGTCTCGTGATCCACTTCGTACTTGTTCTTGGATCCACGCGGAATTTCCACCACGACGTTGAAGGTTTCTGCCATTGTTTTCTCCTTGATCGAGTGATCAGCAGTAGTTCGTTATTTAGAATACCCGCTTTCATGCAATGTTGGCGCTGCACGCTGAATTACGGATGATTTGTACGCCGAATACTCCGATGCTGGAATGTGCCAGTGAGCTTTTTGCGTGAGTCTGCTGTACATCACGAAGCGTGGCGGATATGTTCTATGACTCCGTGGCTGTGTGGTGTGGATACCGTTTTTACGGTTGCTCATGTCCTATGCCGATCATTTGAAGTGGTCATGTGCAATGTCGGTGTGTTCGTGGCGGATTTTCGGCTGAAAATTGTACGAGGGGTGCGGGCTCGGTTCCTGTTGACGGTATGGTGATGTCGGTCATCCACAGATGTTTTGTCGACCGTATGGTTATCGAACCTCCTGAGGCCTCCAATATTGCTTTGTATCTCAGTAGTCCCATGGTGGTGGGCTTGTCTATGGCGGGGTCTGTCGGATTGCGTCGCGGAACGTCGCATACTGAAATGGAGATATTGTTGCCGGAAGTTCCGAATGTGATGAGGTAGCCTTGCACGGGATCTGCGTGCTTGATGATGTCGGAAAACAATTCATTGGTAACGTCGAAAAGCAATTCGGCTTTTTTCTTGGAGAAATGGTTCAGCTCTTGGATGGCGTTAATTATCTCCCCTTTGAATTGCAGCTCGTCCAGTCGGTGCTGGGCCTGGGAGATAATCTGATTGAGATGCCTGAGTTGGTCGGAATCGTTGACTTGCTGTGTGTGGTCGGATGAAGCATCATCGATGAGTTGGGAAATGACGGTACGTGTTTGCGTGAGTGTTTCGCGTAAAACGTTCTGTAGTTCGGTGAGGTCTGTTTCAGATACTTGGGAATTTAAACATAGATGTTCATCTATGAAACGGATTGAGTAGGCGAGATTGTTGCAGGTTTTATCATGCAGCGAGATTGCGATCTGTTGTTGGTGTCTGTCTTTTACGAGCCGATTGTCTGATTCGGTTTTTAATTGGAGCCAGCGGAGCGATAATCCCGTTAAGCAGAAAACGCCCAGTGTCATAAACGTGAGTAGGGAGTCGGTTGTGTTTATTGTTGCCTGAGCCATGTACGCGCTGGCGGAGTGCGTGATGAAATAGGTGAGAGAGGCTCCGATTCCCTGCAAGAGATTGTGGTATCCGAGCAGTGTCACGGCTAGCAGACAGTTGAAAACAAGTGTTGCGGATGTTTGCAATGGCGGGATGAGGCCGATCCATGATGTGAGTATAATGAGCCAGCTGCCCACGATCTGTTGTTTTGTGAATACAAGGAATATGATTATTTCCATAAGGCAAAAAAGAGCGTTGTATTCAAAATAACTACATCTGATATTTAGATTTATTTCGTCTATTAGGAATATTGTAAGGAACGAAAGATAAAGAATATTTACGATGAGTGAAGCATGGAGTTTAATAGGAATTTGTTTAAATTTTTGAATTATATTAAATCGTATTTCCTGCATAGTGCGATCGCTTCTTTTCTGTTGGATACCCCCATCTTCTTGAAGATGCGGTGGATATGCGTGTAAACGGTGCTCTGGCTTATACCGAGTGATTCTGATATCTGTTCGGTTGAATGGTCTTGTGCGTAAAGTCGTATGATTTTACGCTCTTGGTGGCTTAGCTCAGGTGGATTTCTATCTGTTTCGTGGCTGAGCAGGAAATGTGCCGTTGATGCGTTGTGGAAACGATCGTCGATCGATGATCCCTGACTCGCTCGGATGATTGCCTCCGGTAGGGTTTGGATGAGGTTTTCTTTTGAGAGTATTCCTTGGGCGCCGGCCGATATTACGTCTTCTTCATAACGTTTCGTTTCGTATGCGGTGATGCAGAGGAGTCCTATGTCGCTGTTTTTTTGACGTATTTTTCTGCATACGATGTCGCCTCTGACATCGCCTAAGGCCATGTCGACAATAAGGATGTCGGGAAGGTTGTCGTCGAACAGGCAATAATGCAGGGCCTCTGCGCCTGAGTGGGCCACCCATATGACGTTGTATTTTCTGGAAATCTGATCTATCCAATGTGACAACAGCTTTGCGGATAGCGCGTCATTGTCGAGAATCGCGATGTTAATGATTTTCCCCCTACTCACGTCAATTCATGTTAGGGGGTATATGGGCCGGTGTCAAGTTTTCCTTGACGGATGCTTGTGCGGGCGCTTGGGGGCGTCTACGATGACAGTCGTCGCCAAGGACGGCGGCGAAAAAAATGATTGGAGGGGTTATGTTGAAGAAAATGGTTGGACTTGTTGGCGCCGCTGCACTAGCTTCGGCTCTGTTTGTCGGCATACCGGCCGGTGCTTTCGCTTCTGAACCTATTGGTTCGGGTATTGAATCCTGCGGTAGTCAGTGGAATGAATTCTCAATGTCCGACAATGTTTCTCCCGTGTATGAGGTGTTTCCTAATGAGGGCGGCACTTGGCAGTATGGCGCAAATCTGGTGAAGATGTGGTCTAACTATTGGCATGCGAGCAGGTGCCACGGGTCGTCTGTATATACGGATACGAACAAGAACGTGTCGGTTGACACTGCGGCTGGATATTGGTCTTATGCGCAATTGCGGTGGTATGATTCTTCGGCCCGGTATTATTACCGTGTCTGCTGATCGTCGTTTGTTTCCATAGGTGTCTATTCGTCATTTGTGTCAGGATGGGCACCCATGTTGGGCTCGTCTGCATATTGATTCCTCACAATGGATGGTTTGATGGGTATGGGGGAAAAGATTCTGGTGGCCCTTAGCTTGGTCATTGCCATGTTGTCTTCGTTCGTTGTCGTTTCGACATTGCAGTTATTGGGGATGACGTATCCGGTTGGGACGAAAACATTTATTTCTGTAAACTTCTCTTCGTTGTCGGTCGGGAAAGATGAGGTCATTTCGACGATAGAGGATTTGACGTATGATAAGGGGTCATATGGCGTTCTGTCTAAAGTCGAATCCATGTCTCATGACAATGTGAAGCTATTTTATTTTGGCGACCAAAATAGCGTTGCTGACGGGCTGAAGAGAAATAATTATTCGGGGCGTAGTGAGATTGAGCTGATTCCTTTGTCTGATCTCTCGGATGCGAGCCTTTCCGGAACGTATTCTTTTACGGATTCTGAAGTTGAGCAGGATGTGGAAAAGATTGTGGAACAATATGGCGGTTCTGTGGTCAATAATGGTGTCAAAGTATCTAATTTTGATGTTCTTGGTTTGCTTGCCAGCAATCTGTCGGGTGGATTCGGAATTGCCCTGATGTGTGTCGTCGTATGCGCGACATGCTGGTCATGGGTGGTGAACCGTGAGCGGCTGCATTCCATTCTTATGCTTAATGGATGTCAAAATAGAAGTATAATTTATCGTGATATCAGCGATTTTCTACGTGTATGGATTGTTCCGTATATCGTTGGAATTACGATTTCAATATCGTTGTCATTGGCGTTGCGTTTGGTTGAATCTGTATTTGGATATATCGAAACTTATTTGTTTTTCGTTCTCTCATTTTTACTACTATTTCTAATAGTGGTGTCTATTTTTTCTATTGTTACTATGCCTTCAATTCGAAATATTTCCTTAAGACGGAATCTTTCCGGGAGGTTTTTATGTGGGCAGATCTTCCTGAAACTTGTGTGTGTTGTTCTTGCGTTGGTCTCCGGCGTCATGGCTTTGTCTTCGTTTGAATCCGCTTCGCAACAGTTTCGTTCGGCCAAGCGATGGGAGGGTGTGCGCCAGGTGGTGTCAGTGAAGACGTTTGCGGATCCAACGATTTCGTCTCCTGAAGTTGCCCAAGCTTTTAGGGATTTCTTCAATTTGGCGGATGAGCGGGGTGGCTTGTATCTGTCATATTCTGTTGCTCCCGCTTTGGTTAGTGGGCCGAATCCAACGGCAAGTGATATATCGAAGCAATTATCCCCCTACGACGATGTGATTGTGACCAATGGATCTTTCCTGAATTTGATGAATGTTTCTGAAGGTGATTTGGAGAAAATCGATTCGTCGCGTATCTCTTCCTCGTTGCTCAATGGTTTGAAGGAATATGACGGAATATGGCTGAACGAACAGTCGGGGACCGCGATGGAGAATTGTCTATATGAGTGGAAGGGTGAGGGGTCTTTCCCCGCATTGGATTATGGGGCTCAGAGTGGCATGTTCTCGACGGCGCGTAATCCCCTGATCGTCATGGTGGATAGCGTAAGTGAAGACCTTAATATTAATGGTTTTGTGTATCCTGCGCTTTCGACGTCCAACATTGTTTTTGATGATACTGAATTTGTGAACGAGGTGGCCGAGAAATCAGGGCTACTGCCATCGATTAATTCTATAAACAAAGTTTCTGATGATGCTTTTTATCAGTATCGTATCCTTAAACAACTTGGTCAGACTAATTTGTTTTATTTAATTGTCGTGCTGTTGGAGATTGGTTTAAGCGCAATGGAAGGTGCGTATCTCTGGGCATATGAAAACAGGCGGAGGATATTTATCAGACATACGTCTGGTGAACATTATCTGCGCCTTTCTTCTGATTATTGCGCGGTGCAGGCTGTTTTACTTGCGATTTCGTGTTTGATTGCATATGTTATTACGGAAAAACAGAAATTGCTTTCAGATAGTACTTGCATTTTTATGACATGTGTATCAATTGTATGTTTAATTATTGAGATTATTTCCGTTTTATTTGCGACTAATAAGTGTTTTACAGAGGTTGTAGATAGGTCTATCAAATGATGGTGAGGGGGGTAATTGATGACTGTTGAGCTTAATGATGTTTCATATGTAATCAATCATCATACGATCTTTCAACATGTGAATACTGAACTTGACGGAGGCCGCATGATCGCGATTACCGGTCCGTCGGGTTGTGGGAAGACGTCGCTGTTGAATGTCGCGTCGCTGTTATGCAGACCAAGTACCGGTGATGTTGTTGTTGATGGGGAGGATACGTCACATTGGAACGATCGTAGGAGAAGATTGTTTTGGAAAAACAAAGCGTCATTCATCTATCAGGATTATGGATTAATAGATGATGAAACGATTTTGTATAACCTGACATTCAAACGTGGTTTCCTTAAATTCGGAAGAACGAAAATGCCTCGTCGTTTATCGGATTTGCTTATCGAGACGGGGATGTCGAATCGAATCAACGAAACCGCCGCTGTTTTGTCTGGCGGTGAGAAACAGCGTGTGGCGATTGTTCGAGCGCTTTGGAAAAGATCTGCTTACATTTTCGCGGACGAGCCAACGGCCTCGTTGGATGCGGCAAACAGGAAAATGATTGTTGATTTGCTGCAAAGCGCGGCGAGGAAAGGTGCCTGTGTTGTCGTTTCAACGCATGATCTGGAATTGGCGAATGTTTGCGATCAGATAATCGATTTATCGAAATGAAATTTCATTTCACAAAATAGAGGGGCCTGCCGCATATGCGACAAGGTCTGGATGATGCACGCCAAGTGTGGTTCGCGTCGTGCGGGCAAAACCAAGGCGGGTGTTTGAAGGTCTAAGGGCCTCAAACACCCGCCTTGGCTCTGGCTGTAGTTTTCGGAATCAGTCCTCGACCACGGTCAGTACGTGCGCCACGTCGGCCCACGGTGCGAGGGAGACGAAGTTGTCCCAGCCCCATTCGAATTCACGGCCGGTCAATTCGTCGCGTACCTTCAGCGGGCGGTCGGTAGGCAGCCCGAAGTCGGCCAGCTCGATGTGCAAGGTCGACTGGTGCGCGTCATGGCCGTCGAGATTGACCACAGTGATCACCGTGTCGGCCTTGCCGGTGCCGGTCAGTTCGGCAGGGGTGCGGCGCAGGAACGCGATGATGCTCGGGTCGCTCGTCGGCAGGACGTGCAGGTTGTGGTAGCTGCGGCATGCCGGATGCTCGGCGCGAATCTTGTTGAGGGCCGTGAGCAGTTCCGCGATGCCGTACTTGTCGGTCTCGCTCCAGTCACGCACCTTGATCTCGTACTTCTCGTTGTCGATCTGCTCTTCGAAGCCCGGACGCTGCTTGTTTTCGATGAGCTCGTAGCCGTTGTAGATGCCCCAGCTTGGGCTTCCCATGGCCGCGAGCACGGCGCGGACCGCATGTCCGGCAATGCCGTTGTCGCGCAGATAAGCGGTCAGAATATCCGGGGTGGTGGGCCAGAACGTGTTGTGCTGGTAGAAACCGCCGTTCCCGTTGGTTTCCTTGAGATATTCCGCCAGATCCTCCTTGGTGTTGCGCCACGGGAAATAGCAGTGGGACTGGGTGAATCCCACGTAGCTCAGCGCGCGCGTCATGCCGGGGCGGGTGAAGGCTTCGGCCAGGAACAGCGCTTCCGGGTGCTTCTTCGTTACGGCAGCGATCACATCCTGCCAGAAACGCACGGGCTTGGTATGCGGGTTGTCGACGCGGAAGATGGTCACGCCAGCCTTGATCCACAGGTCCATGATTCGTTCGACTTCCTTTTCGATGCCTTCCATGTCGGCATTGAAGTCGATCGGATAGATGTCCTGGTACTTCTTCGGGGGGTTCTCGGCGAAGGCGATGCTGCCGTCGGGCTTGATGCGGAACCAGTTCGGATGTGCCTTGACCCACGGATGGTCCGGCGAGCACTGCAGTGCGAAGTCAAGGGCGACTTCGATACCCAGCTTGTGTGCGTAATCGCAGAACGCCTTGAAATCGTCCATTGTGCCCAGCAGCGGATCAACGGTGTCGTGGCCGCCGAGTTCGGAGCCGATGCCGAATGGGGATCCCGGATCATTCGGGCCTGCGACCAGCGAATTGTTGCGTCCCTTGCGATTGGTCACGCCGATCGGGAAGATCGGCGGCAGATATACGATGTTGAATCCCTCTTTTGCGGCGCGGTCCAGGCCTGCCAGAGACGTCTTGAGATTACCGGGAACGATTTTGCCGTCCTCGCCGTAATAGGCGCCTTCGGAACGCGGGAAGAACTGATACCAAGCGGCGAAGCTGGACTTCGGACGCTCCACGCGAACACGCAGCGGATTCGATTCCGAAAGACCATCACGCAACGGGTTGGTCTCATGAAGGGACTTGATATCGTCGGATTGGGCGGCCGCCAGACGCTCTTCAGGAGTCAGGGACTTGTCCGCGATGGTTTTGGAAGCCTCACGAAGGGTTTTCTTGTCCGCCGCGGAAAGCTTGGAATCCTTGGCGTCGGCCCAGCGGGCAATGAGTTGGGCGCCGGATTCCAAGGCGTTTTCCACATCATCTCCCACCTCAACCTTGATGGAAGCGTCGTGGAGCCAGGATGTGTAGGAGTCCTCCCAGCCTTCAACGACTACGCGCCATTCGCCCAGCTGGCGCTTGACTTCCGCGTAATCAGCGTCCCACGGCTTTGCGTCGCTGTGATCTCCGATTTTCACGGTGGTTTCCCAACGATCCAGACCCGGATTGGTGCAGGTCATCGGGAATCGGGCCACTTCACGGCCTCGAGCACTGCGGACGGACACAGTGGCGCCCACCTTGGTGCGGCCTTCGATGAAGACCTGGGCGGTGACGGGGAAAAGCTCTCCAAGTTCCACCCTTGCTGGGTACAGGCCGTTTTCGGCGACCGGGGTAACGTCCATGACGTTCACTCGACCGAACTGCTCAGGGCTTGTGCGTTCAATGACTGGTGCTGGTGTCTCGCCCAAAGGCTGCGCCGTTGCGGCCTTGGGCTTGGTGGCGGTACGTTTGCGAACCGTTTTCTTGGCGGTCGCGGTTGTGGTGGCTTTACGTGTGTGCGGTGTCGCGTTAGTTTCTTCTTCCATACCGCCGATTATAGAGGTTGGCGACTCGAAAAAGCGACTTTTCCGCACCCTAATGCCGCTATTTATGTGGATAACTTTGTTATTTGCGATCGGTCAAACGTTTTTTGTGGATAAGTCACGTTCTGATGTCCCCTCAGTTATCCACAACACGCCGAGCAGGGGCATTCTCCGACCACAGCCTTTGAAAAGCCGGATCTGCGATCGCCGAGTATGGCAGTCTCGTTGGAAACCGGCGAAGGCCATTGAACGAAACAACGTGATGACCGGCGCGACGAAGACGTCCGCGTTGGGTGAAAGGAAAGGAACATCATGCGTGCAAATTCAATATCCAAACACATTCGCTCCCTGCTGGCATCCCTTGCGATTTCCGTAGCGGTGTTTGCCGGGGCGGTGTGCCCATCTGCGCAGGCGCAGACCTTGCTTCCGGCCAGCGGAGGCTACTATCAGTATTTTCTCGATTCGCGTCAGTACGTGATAGGAATCAGCGCCATGGACGCGGATGGCAACAACTATTACTGCAGGCAAATCGACAAGCCGACCGACTACAACGTGACGGAGACCACGGCAGTAGAGAACACTGACGTTTCCAGACGTCTGGCATGGCTGATGCGCAAATACCGAAGCAATATGGATGTGCTGACGCATTCCGCCATCGGTGTGCTCGTGCACCGCAATTATGATGATCAGACGATTTGGGCCAAGCATGACAAATATCTGTTGTCCGTGTTGCCGGGATTGGAAAAGAAAATCAACGATCTTTGGGAATTATCAGGGAAGCAGGAATATGGAACGGTGGAAGTGGTACGTTCCGACGTCCAAGGACTGAAATCGGGCAGCATATTCATTCAGGCGAAAAATGCGGATGGGCAGCCGGTGAATCTGGTGTATACCGCGGTGATCGAAGGACCTGCGGTCTTTGACCTTGACGACGAGTCCGATGCCATCGGAACGACCGGCTTGGAAGGCGTGACCTTGTACTGGCATGCCACAGGAACCGGCGAAATAACGATTAACGTCGGACACCGGGCGATAGGAATGGATGAGGCCACCACTTCGCAAAAGATGGTGACGTTCCATGAGAACGCGGAATATGTGGACCAACTGGTGACGTTTGACGTCAGTGACGTTGAGGAGCCAAAAGAACGCGAGATGCCGCAGACCGGTAGTTCGGTGGGATTGACGATCAGCGTGCTTGCCGCGGCCTGTGTTTGCGGGGCGTTCATGCTGTACGCCGCCCAGCGGCGTTGAAAGGCCGAGGCTGTGTGGACGCGGTCACGACCGTCTGATTGGGTTACCGAATCCGCACGACCACGTCCATCGAAGTGCCGGAACGTTGCCATATGGCCTGGTATCCGTCCCAGTCCGCCATGTGCCACTGCCCATCCTGCGATTCGGTGATGGATACGCGTGCGTCGTCCGTCATGCCGGTCGCGGATGCCATGCAGTCGAACATGGCGGGCATCTGGCCGTCGGAAGCGGTGAGCCGTATGTATTCGGATTGCGGGCCGGTGACCCAGCGCACGCCGTCTACCTGGTTCTGTGGCATGCAGCCGGTCCAGATGTCGTACATGTTGTTGTGCGGATTCCTGCAATACTGTGTGGATTTTAAGCGGGTTGTGCGGATTGTGCACTGTCCGAAATCGTCTGAAAACGGTCTTTTTAGGGCTAAAAGTCGCCGTTGCCGCGCCTATCCTGCGGAAAATCGCCATGACGGGTCCGCACAGGTCTTCAGAAATCCGCACGGTTCATTGGGAATCCGCACAGCTTGTTGGGAATCCGCACAGCTTG
>CAVBVU010000059.1:0-9923 GCA_963598975.1 Anaerovoracaceae bacterium | reverse complement strand
CCGACGAAGCCATCGACCAGTCCATTTCGTCCATTATCCGTGAACGTCGTGTCCGCATCGTGGCGCCGACCGTCCTTCATGTCGTCGGCAAGGAAAGCCTCGTTGAGATTCACGGCGGCATGTTCGACATCCCCAAGGCATCCATCACCTTGGAAAACGGCGATTCCTTCACCGGTGAGATCGCCCATGAAGTCGGCAACAACACTGCGCTCAGAGTGGACGGCGAGTTCATCTTCGCATCTCAGCTGGTGATTCCGGCGGACCTTCCGGCCGGATACCATACCCTCGAAGTCTCGTTGGGAGGCAAAACCGAAACCGCCACTCTGATCAGCGTTCCCGAAAAGATCGAACTGCTTGACGAGATGGAGCAGGGTTCGTTGTGGGGCTGGATGAGCCAGCTGTATTCCATCCGCTCCAGCGGATCGTGGGGCGTCGGCGATTTCGAAGACCTCAAGACGCTGCTTGTCGAATCCAAGAAGAAAACCGGCGCAGATTTCATGCTTATCAATCCGATCCATGCCGCGGACCCGGTGCCTCCGTTGACGCCGTCCCCATACCTGCCGATTTCCCGCAGATTCATCAACTTCACGTACATCCGCCCGGAAAGCATGCCGGAGTACGCCGCGCTGCCGGAAAGCACCAAAGCGCAGATCGGCAAGCTGCACGATCAGGTGGAGATGCTCAACGGCGACTCCCAGATCATCGACCGGGACAGCATGTGGCGTGCGAAGATGAATGCGTTGTGGATTATCTACAAAGCCGGGATGAGCGCGGAACGCCGCAAGGAGTTCGATCGTTATCTGGCCGAATGCGGAGATGAAATCGAATCCTACGCGACCTGGTGCCTGTGCTACGACAAGTGGGGTTCTCCCGAGGGAGGATCGGGCAATTGGGTACGCAATTACAATCGGGATTCCGGCGAGGTCGTGCGGTTGCGCGAACAGTTCCCCGATACGCTCGAGTTCTACCGTTGGCTTGAATGGATCGCCACGGAGCAGCTCCATGCGGCCCAGCAGGCCGCGCGTGACGCGGGAATGAAGATCGGCATCATCTCCGACATGGCGGTCGGCGTGCATCCCATCGGATCCGACGTGTGGTGGAATCCGGAACGGTTCGCCAAAGGGGCCACGGTCGGCGCGCCTCCGGATATGTTCAACCAGCAGGGTCAGGATTGGAGCCAGCCCCCGCTGAGTCCGATTTCGTTGGAGAACACCGGCTACAAGGTATACCGAGATATGGTGCATGGCATGTTCTCCAATGCCGGAGCGGTCCGCATCGACCATATTCTCGGCCTGTTCCGTCTGTGGTGGATTCCGGAAGGCAAGAAGGCCACGGAAGGCACCTATGTGCATTACGATTCCGACATCATGCTTGGCATCCTCGCTTTGGAGGCGTCCCGCGCGGGCGGTGTGGTCGTAGGCGAGGACCTCGGCGTGGTCCCGGATTACGTGTCCAAGTCGTTGTCCGCGCACGGCATTCTGGGATGCGCGGTGGAATGGTTCGAACAGTTCGACGGCGAATTCCGTGCTCCGAAGAATTGGCGACCCTACGCGCTCGCGTCGGTCAATACGCATGACATGCCGCCGGCGGCCGGATACCTGGAATACGGCCACGTCAAGCTGCGTGAGCAGCTCGGACTGCTCTCGGGGCCGGTCGAGGAGTTCCAGGCTTCCGCCACGGCCGAGCACAATGCCATGCTGAACATGCTCGTCGAGGAAGGCTATCTCGACGAAAGCGCGTTGCAGGATGAGCTTGCCAATGAGGATGAGATCATCAATGCGTTGTATCGCGGCCTCAAGGGATCGCCGTGCAAGCTCATGGCAGCGTCCATCGTCGACGCCGTGGGGGAGAAGCGCACGCAGAACCAGCCCGGCACGAATAACGAGTATCCGAACTGGCGAATTCCGCTGGCGGATGGCAACGGCAACGTCGTACCGCTGGAGGAGCTGTTTGACAACCCCCGTCTGCAGGAAATCGCGGACATTATGCGCGGCTGATCGCGTTTTCGATCCAGGGGCGCTTTCCGGTTTTTCCCGGGAAGTGCCCCCTTTCGTTCGTGTTGCCGAATGTCAAGGCAGGCGATACACTAGTAGATTGTTGTGTTTCCCTACGGGGTCCTTCAAAGCGCTTTTCCCACTCGCCATCGAGGACTTTCAGGGAGCCCACGGATAATGAGACCTGAAACGGCACCATTGCAACGTCTAACCAACGTTTGGCGCGGTTGAGGGTCCGGAACACAATATATAGAAAAGGTACATCGTGAAAACTTTCACTCCGAAGCCAGCTGATCTGACTCACGACTGGTACGTCATCGACGCCACCGACGTGGTGCTCGGCCGTCTTTCTTCCCAGGCAGCTCTGCTGCTGCGCGGCAAGAACAAGCCGACCTACGCTCCGCACGCCGATTCCGGCAACCACGTGATCATCATCAATGCCGACAAGATCGCTCTGACCGGCAACAAGATGGGCAAGGAACTGTACATGCACTCCGGTCGTCCGGGTGGCCTGCGTCGCGATAGCTATGCTCAGCTGCTCAAGACCAACCCTGAGCGCATCATCAAGTCCGCTATCAAGGGCATGCTGCCGAAGAACCGTCTGGCCAAGGTCCAGCTGGATCGTCTCCACATCTTCCGTGGTGCTGAGCATCCGCACGCAGGCCAGCAGCCGCAGGTTTTCGAGATCGCCCAGGTCTCGCAGCAGGCTAAGTGAACCGAAGGGAGATAAGAAACATGGCTGAAAACACCAACAACTCCGCGGTTCTCGAGACCGAAGAGGAGCTCACCTCGTACACCACCGAGACCAACGCTGGCGCTGGCACCGGTACTTCCGCTATCGCTCCGGGCTACGGCACCGGTCGTCGTAAGGAAGCCGTCGCTCGTGTTCGCTTGGTTCCGGGCACCGGCAAGTGGACCATCAACGGCCGCACCCTGGAAGAGTACTTCCCGGCCAAGCTGCTGCAGCGTGAGGTCAACTCCCCGATCGTTCTGCTCAAGCTCGAAGGCAAGTTCGACGCTATCGTCCTCGTTGACGGTGGCGGCACCACCGGCCAGGCTGGCGCAATCCGCCTGGGCGTTGCCCGCGCTCTGAACGCCATCGATCGCGATGCGAACCGCGCCGCCCTGAAGAAGGCCGGCTTCCTGACCCGCGACGCCCGCGTCGTGGAACGCAAGAAGGCTGGTCTGCACAAGGCTCGTCGCGCTCCGCAGTTCTCGAAGCGCTAAAGCTTATTGGCTTTATACGAAACCCCTCGAATGTTCGCCATTCGAGGGGTTTCCTCGTATATGCACGGTATGTGCGCGTTGGTAGAGGTGTTACGGAATCTGCTTCATCACACTGACGCTCAGGGCCGGTATGGTCCATATGGTCGGATCCGGTTCCGATATTTCCTCAGCAGGTGGCTCCGCAGGCTCTTCGACGTGCTTTTCCGTATATTTCAGATACATCATGTTCAGCCGATGCAGATGGTCCTGGAAGCGGCCCGCGGGCTTTTCCTCGGATTCCTCCTCGAGTTTGGTCACGCGTTCGACTGATTCCCCCTGTCCCGGGTACTCTCCGGAGATTTCGGCGGACGACCAGACGAGTTCCCACTCCATATTCGCAGACAGGTGGAATTGCGAGACCTCATCGGATCCGTTGATCAGGATCATCAGGTTCGGTTCGTCGTTGGAAAGCAGCTGCATGGCGAATGTTCGCACCTGCGGATTCGTCCAGTCGGAATCCCGAGGCGGTTGCCCATTGGGCATGTACCAGAGCACACGGTCGGATTTCTTCAGCAGGCCGATTTCGCTGAGCCTGGTGAAGAAATCCTCGTGGTTGTACGAATTTCGTGACTTGCGCAGCGAGATCAGCCGTGAAATAAGATCGAATCGTTTGAATTCCGGGGTCTGCTCGGTGCTGTACAGCCAATCCCAATCCAACCATGTGGTTTCGCTGTCTTGCGTATAGGCGTTGTTGTTGCCGTTCTGTGAATTGCCGAATTCATCGCCGGCCAACAGCATCGGCGTGCCGAGGGAGAGCATCAGCATTCCCAGCATGTTCATCGTCGCACGTTCGCGTTGCGCGTTGATGATCTGGTTGTTGCTCGGGCCTTCATGTCCGAAATTCACCGAAAGATTGTTATCGGAGCCGTCCCGGTTGCCTTCACCGTTCTCCTCGTTGTGCTTTCTTTTGTACATGGTCAGATCGGCGGTGGTGAAACCATCGTGGCAGGCCACGTAATTCACGGACGCGGTCGATCCGCGACCGGGGTCCGTTGCGAACAGATCGGCCGACCCGCACAATCTGGTGGCCAGCTCCTGCATGGTGGTTTCGCAGGACTGCCCGCTTCGGCTGCGTTCCACATCGGTGAGCCAGAATTTGCGGCTGCAATCACGGAAGCGGTCGTTCCATTCCGCGAAGGGAATGCCGAACTGCCCGGTTCGCCAACCGTTGGGGCCGATATCCCAAGGCTCCATGATCATTTTCAGGTTGCCGAGCCAAATGTCCGACCGTAGGGCGTAGAGGAACGGATGATGATGGGTGAATTCGCCGTCGAGTCGTGCCAGTGTGGCGGCAAGGTCGAAGCGGAATCCGTCGATGCCGATTCGTTTCGCCCAGTATCGCAGCGAGTCCACGGCGAACGTCGTGACGTGCGTGTTCGTGAAATCGAGCGTGTTGCCGCAGCCGGTGGTGTCGTATAGGCGGCTGAGGTCTTCCTTGGTGCGTCGGTAGTAGGAGAGGTTGTCGAGTCCTCGCCAGCAGATCGTAGGTCCTTCCGGTCCCGATTCGCAGGTGTGGTTGTATACCACGTCCATGATTACTTCGAATCCCGCTTCATGAAGGGATCGCACCATGTCTATGACTTCCTGGCGCACGGCTCCGGCGCCGGCCTTTTGTGCGCGCTTGGTGGCGTATGAGGCTTCCGGCGCGAAGTAGCCGAGTGTGGAATAGCCCCAATAGTTGCTCCGTCCGCGTTCCTGAAGGAACAGTTCCGGTTGTTTCGCCTGGATGGGGAGTAGCTCGATCGAGGTCACTCCAAGATCCTGCAGATACGAGAGCGTGGAGGGATGGGCCAAGCCTGCGTACGTGCCGCGGAGTTCCTTCGGCAGCCAGGGTGCGTTCGCGGTGAATCCTTTGACGTGCAGCTCATAGATGACGGTCTTGCTCCAGGCGACGTGCGGATGTTCCGGATCCGTGTCGTGTTTGTTCGTGGCCCGATCATCGATGGCCACGGAAACCGGCATGTGTCCAAGCGAATCCACGGTGCTCATCGGCCCGAAGGGTGATCCTTTGACCTTGCCGTTCAGAATCTTGCACTCGTATGCAAAGGCTCCCGGGTGGAGTTCCATCTTGCCTTCGATGCCCTTGGCGTATGGGTCGAGCAACAGTTTGTATGGGTTGAAGCTCACTCCATGGTTTGGGTCCCAGGGTCCATCGACGCGGTATCCGTACTGCATGCCGTCCCATGCCTTGGGCAGGTGCACATACCACAGGCCGTAATTGGGGCCGTCCATGCGGAACAGCGTTTCCCGGAGATTGAGCGAGGTGATTCTGCGGGTGCAGACACGATGTTTCTTCGCCTGTTCGATGAAGGAATCATTGGAGTCGTCGAACAGGCGCGTCGCGTCATTGTAGAAAAGGCTGGGGTGGTCAAGGGGTTCCAGAACGCAGAACCATGCCCGGGTTGCGGATTCGGATCGGACAACAGCGTCCGCTCCGCCATCTTCGGTGAAATACAGTCCGGGGCGTGTTGCGTAGCGATGCAAAGACGGATTTTTCATAGACCTAATTGTAAGCGGCGACAAACGCCGATTTGTTGACGTAACAGGCATATCTGACTGTCGCACCGGGGTCTCGGCGATTGGCGCCGCATTTGGGGAGAGACGCGACACGCTTTATAAAAAACTTTATGAAAAGGAATTTGCAAAACAATTTAAAAAAGCGTATAGTCGTGGGCTATCAGGCGGAACGGTCCGCCGGATAAGGGCTTTCGACGTAGAAAGGAACGATGATGAAGGCTTTGGTACTCACTGGCGTAAAGGAATTCGAAATTCAGAATCTGGCCACTCCTGAGATCTTGCCGAATGAAGTGCTGATCAATACCGCATACGCGGGCGTGTGCGGAACGGATCATGATCTATATGCCGGCCGACCGGGATCCGCCGCAGCTGTGCCGCCGATCGTGCTCGGCCACGAGAACTCGGGCGTCGTCGCCGCGGTCGGTTCCGAAGTCACCAACGTCAAGGTCGGCGATCGTGTGGCCGTCGATCCGAACATCTATTGCGGTCAATGCGAGTACTGCCTTACCCAGCGTCCGGAACTGTGCGACCATCTCAGCGCGGTCGGTGTGACCCGTGATGGCGGTCTGGCGGAACAGTTCACGGCTCCGGCTACCGTGGTCTACACGTTGCCCGACAACGTCTCCCTGCGTGATGCCGCCGCCATCGAACCCGTCTCTTGCGCGGTACATGGACTTGATCTGCTTGAACTCCACCCGTACCAGAGAGCGTTGGTCATCGGCGACGGCTTCATGGGCCAGATCTTCGCCCAACTGCTGCAGGCCTACGGTGTGCACCAAGTCGATCTGGCGGGTATCTTCGATGAGAAGCTGGATCGTAACAAGGCGATGTTCGGCGTTGCCGAAACCTACAACACGACCCGCGAGCAGATTCCGTCCGAGGCCTATGACGTCATCGTCGAGGCAGTCGGTCTTCCGGCCACGCAGGCCCAGGCAGTCTCCGCCGCGAAGAAGGGTGCTCAGGTGCTGATGTTCGGCGTCGGCCCGCAGGAGGCCCATTTCGAGATGAACACCTACGACATCTACAAGAAGCAGCTGACCATCCAAGGCTCGTTCATCAATCCGTTGACCTTCCGTGATGCGATCTCGCTGGTGTCGTCGGGCAAGATGAACATCGGTGGACTGATCAGCCATGAGCTCGGTCTCGAAGAAGTGCAGGATTTCCTTGACGGCAAGATCTCCGGCGTTTCCAAGGCGGTCGTCAAGATCGGCTGACGTCGGGATTGTCTGACATCAAAATCGGCTGATGTCAAAATTGGCTGACATCAAAATCGGCTGACGTCAGGGCCGACTGACGTCAAAGGAATCTGCGATTTCCCGACGTTCGATCGGAGGAACCGCTTATTCCTCTCACGCTGCGACCATCGCGTTGCGTGAACCCGGGTGCCATGGTGGGAAATCATGGCACCCGCATTCAAATCCTCATTATGATTAGATGGTTTCCTCAATGTTGAGCGGAATCGAGTAAAGGTGCTCGCATGATCGAAATTCTTGAACGGCTGGGCGTTCCACGTACGCTGATGCTCGGCTTTCTCGCCGTCGCCATATTCATGACCGGTGACGGTTTCGAACTGACGTTTCTGTCGAAATTCATGGTGGACCAAGGGTTCACCTCGTCTCAGGCGTCGCTGCTGGTTACCGTATACGGGCTGTTCGCGGCGCTTGGAGGATGGTCCGCCGGCGTGCTGGCCGAGATGTTCGGGGCCCGTAGGGTCATGCTGTTCGGCGCATGCTGGTGGATCGGCATCCACCTGTTGTTTCTTGGCGTGGCCATTCCGAGCGGCGTCTACCCGCTGATCCTCGGCCTGTACGCCTTGCGCGGCATCGGCTATCCGCTGTTCATCTACAGTTTCGTGGTGTTGATGGCCCAATACATCTCACCGGCCAGGCTTGCTTCGGCCACGGGATTCTTCTGGACCTGCTTCTCCCTGGGTATCGGTGTGTTCGGCGCCTATCTGCCAAGTTTCATCATGCCGGTTTTCGGTGAATACAAGACCTTCTGGTTCGCGTTGCCCTTCTCCGTCGTGGGCACCGTCATGTGCTTCTTCTTCGTACCGAAGAACAAAATCGTCAAGGGTGAGGGACTGAGCCGCAAGGAGCAGCTGAAAGAGCTTTCCGAGGGCGTCACCATTCTTTTCACGAATCGCAAGATTCTCATCTGCGCCATCGTCCGCATCATCAACAATCTGCTGCTTTACGGTTTTCCCGTCATCATGCCGCTCTATCTTTGCACCACGCACAATGGCGGCATCGATATTTTCGAAACCGAGGAATGGATGCGTATCTGGGGATTCGTGTTCGTCGTCACGCTGATCTTCAACACCTTCTGGGGATGGTTCATGGACCGTTTCGGCTGGGTATGGCCGATGCGATGGTTCGGCTGTGCAGTGCTCGCCGTCGGTTCCGTGGCCTTCTACTACATCCCGCGCTGGTTCGGTGCGAATGCGTTGATGATGATTGTCGCCTCGATCATCGTCGGCATCGGCACTTGCGCCTTCTCCTCGCTTCCGACCATCATGACGTTGTATGCCGGTGAAGGCAAGCAGGGCGCCGCGCTGTCCGCATATAATCTTGCCGCCGGCCTTACCACATTCGCGGGGCCGGGAATCGCAACGATTTTGCTCCCGTCGATCGGCTACGGCGGTGTGTGCTGGATCTATGCCGCGTTGTACGTGCTGGCGTTCGTGTTGACGCTGTTCATCCGTCCGAAGCAGCCCGGATTTGACGAGCATGGCCATCGCGTCAAGCAAGAAGCCTCCTGAACGGCGTTACGCAAACGGATTTACATAAACCGACACTTCATGCAAACTGGTTTACACGAATCAATTCGCGCAAATTAATTGTAGAAATCAACCTGTATAAATCAATCCATATAAATCACAAGCAAAGGAGAGCATCATGAGCAAGCCCATGAACGCATTCACCACCGATTTGCAGCATTCCGGCATGATCGCCAAGGACTTGGACGAAACCATCGCCTTTTATACCGAGAAACTCGGATTTGAGGTTGCCGGCGTTTTCCAGAACGGCGAAAACCGTTGCGCATTCCTGCGTTACGGCCATCTGACCATCGAAACCTGGGAAGGCGAGCCGGCGCCTCTCATCGCAGGCGCCATCAATCACTGGGCTTTCGATACCCCGGACATCGAAGCCGCCTTCGAGAACGCCAAGGAACTCGGCCTGAACTTCAAGGATACCGAGATTCAGCACATCGACAGCTTCTGGGATCACGGCATCCGCTACTTCAACGTGTACGGACCCAACGGCGAGACTATCGAATTCTGCCAGATCGTCTAAGACCTTTTTGACGAATGATGGCGAGGGGCGTGCGTTCTTTTTCCATGGAATTGGAATGCACGCCCCTCGCCGCTCGTTGTCGTACGCACGCTGGCGTGCGTACGCCTCAGGCGTCCACGTTGCAGATTTCGTTGACGTATGATTGCACGAATCTGAGCGCTGCACCGATGATGTTCTGATCTTCTGCGCACAGGCTTTTGCGCATGATGAAGTCGTCTTTGAAGGGACTTTTCCTTTCGACCCGTTCCCTGAGATCGTCCATATCCTCATCGCTGAGATATTGCGCGGCCTCTCCTCCGATGATGATGTCGCCGGCGAGCAATGCGCGTACGTTGCTGATGGCCTGCGCCACGTTGTCGAGCCAAACGTTGAATCGCTGGCGATGTTCGAACTCGCCTTGCCTGAGCACGCTGAAGAAGCCGGAAAGGCTCTCGCCGTCCTCCATCAGCGCTTCGGGGGAGCAATAGGTGTCCATGCAGCCGCGCTGTCCGCAATAGCATTCGTTGCCGCCTGGCACCAGCGTCATATGCTCGATGACCCCGTTGCGCAGATTCGGTCCTTGATAGAGTTGCCCGTCGACGATCACCGCGCCGCCGGGTCGCATCTCCAGATATACGCAGACCGCGTCGTTGAGCGTGTGGTCAAGCCAAAGTTCCGTCATCGCCGATGCGTCGGAATCGTGGATCATGATGCATGGAATGTGCACGTTCTGCGCGATGGTTTCGAGCTTGAGGCCCGTGTTGTTCATGATGTTGCCGAAGCTGATGGTGGTGCCGTCGGCGGAGACGATGCCTTGGATGGTGAAGGCCACGCCGAGAACGCTGGTTCCGTTTCATTCGGTCTTCATGGC
>CAVBVU010000058.1:0-9927 GCA_963598975.1 Anaerovoracaceae bacterium | reverse complement strand
AATCAAGACGGTCACGGAGAAGCAGCTTCTGCAATGGGGCGTATTGTGCGAGCAGGACGGAACCCTTGCCCCAACGAATGCTTATGCGATTCTGACAGGCAATGAAGCCGTCCGTTCCGTGGTGCAATGCGGTGTGTTCAAAGGAACCACCAAAGCCGTGTTCGTGGATCGACGTGAGTTCACTGGCACTCCGCAGGAGCTCATCGAGGAGTCGTACCAGTATGTGCTGCGCAACATTCACATGGGCGCGCGATTCAAGGGCGTATATCGGCAGGACGTGTACGAGATACCGCCGGACGCCATTCGAGAGCTGATCGTCAATGCGATAGTGCATCGCAGCTATATCGATCATTCCAGTATTCAAATCGCGATTTACGACGATCGGTTGGAAATCACCTCGCCCGGGCGTCTCCCCATGGGCCAGACCATTGAACGTATGAAGCAGGGATACTCGAAGATTCGCAATGAAGCTTTGGCATCGGCATTCGAGTACATGGGGTACATCGAGCATTGGGGAAGCGGCATCTTACGCGTCATACGGCAGGTGTGTGACGTTGGATTGCCGGAACCGGAATTTCTTGGTGGCGATACCGATTTGCGCATCAATATCTATCGCGCAGGTATGGCCGCGTCCTCTGAGAATGAGGCAGTGCGTGAAAGTGCGCGCACTAATACCAACGAGTGCGCGCAAGTGCGTGAAAGTGCGCGCACTAATACCAACGAGTGCGCGCAAGTGCGCGATAATGTTGTTGGTGAATCCTCCCAAACGAAACGGATAATGGAACTGCTTTCGGGCGGTGAGATGGTCTCTAGGGAACAGGTTGAGAAGGCGTTGGGCGTGAAAAAACGCAGAGCGCAGATTCTTCTTAATGAGCTTATCGAGAAGAATCTTGTTGTTCGTGTGGGGGAGTCTCGTCAGACGCGATACAAGGCAATGGGCAATGGAGATAACGCATGAGTGAGAACAGCCAAGTGGCGAGACTGCTCGCCGAACGTTTCAACCAACCGGGCGAACACGGTCGCATCGTGTTCTGGCAGGATGACGAAGGACAGTATGCGAATAACGTGGAAGCGTTGGTGGGGGAGAACGCCACCGATGAAACGTTGCGTGACGTCGAACTGATTCTGCCCGATATCGGCGACGGGGACAACAGGAAACATATTCCTTTTAAAGTGCGCTACCGCATGTTCCATGAAGAGCCGAATCGGAAATTCCTCGTATACATGACGGGCAAGGCCCCGGCCATCCAAGATGATTGGCTTCTGGATCTGAAATTGGCGTATGGCCCCACGTTCCTAACGGACAATCTCACCATAACCCTTACGGGAACTCTGCCGGACACCACTCCAGACGTACAAAAAACCTGGCTGGAAGTCATGAAGCGCACGCCGAAGTTCTTCGATAACGAAGAACGTGCCAAACATTTCGCCAAACGACTCAACCCTCATGACGATGCCACCGACTTCCAGGCGAAAATGATCGCCACACTGTTGCGCCTGAAAAACGACAGGCACAGCATGCAGGATATCTGGGCGGAACTGCTCACCCAATATGCGGATGATGACGATTCCGGTATCCGTGCGATCGAACGCATGGGATTGGGTGAATTCCATTGGAACGGCACCCGTCGCATCTACCACTTCGACGTGAATGCCGAAAGCGGAGAAACGCCAACGGTGAAGGACTTCGTGCTGTGGCTGTTCCAACTGGCATGGAATGGTTTCTCCGATGGCACGATGGGCGTCGCCTCGTATGCGAACATCATTCGCGATTGGGACGACTGGTACACAAACATCGACCTACGTGACGTGTTGCAAGAACTATCCGAGACCGCAGTGGACGAGCTGAGACTGTCCACCCAAATCGCCGACATGAGCGTGGAAGATCTCGCCGAAAAGGATCTGTTCCGCAATGTAGATGAGATGCTGGTCGCCAAACTGTTCGAACGGCTGGGCGAACAGTCCATCACGGACGATCAGGTACGGCGAATCGTCAACGGACGCAAACGAAAGCTTTGGTACGCGCAATACGCCGAACAATATGCGTGCATCATGGCCGCAAGCGGGTTGCATGACACCTTGTTCAAATGCGCCGACCTTATCGGCGACATCAATTCGCCGGAACAAGGCATGGAACTCTACGCCAAAGAACTGTACAAGGCGGACGGCGCATACCGTAAGTATGTGCTCGCATGGAATAAGGCCAATCCGGACGTGACAGGCGTCAACAACGATTTGCAGGATGAGTACGAAGCCTATCAGCAGGATCTAGGCCGAGCATGGCAGGCTCAAATCGATACGCTCAACCAGTGGCGATTCGTAGGAGTGGACTCACAAACGGACTTTTACGAGTACAAGGTACAACCGACCCTGAAAGCCGGAAGAAAAATCGCCGTGATCATCTCCGATGCGTTGCGATACGAGGTTGCGCAGGAACTGTCGGAACGCATCAACGGAGAAAGCCGTTTCAATGCGGAACTCACGATGCAGTACGGCGTACTGCCGTCCTATACGCAACTCGGCATGGCCGCGTTATTGCCGCACAAAACACTCGCCTTCGACAAAGACCACTACCATGTTCTGGCCGATGGCAGGAGCGCCACCGGCACCGAAAACCGTAACGGGATTCTCTCAAACGTGGGCGGCAAGGCAATCCAATACGAGGATCTGATACGGCTGAAAGTCAGCGAAGTCAAGGAACTCTACAAATCCTGCAGCGTGCTGTACATATACCACAACAGCATCGACGCCATCGGAGACGCGGAAAAAACGGAGACGAACACGTTCGAAGCGTGCGAGAAGGCCTGTAAGGAACTGAACGAACTGGTCAGGAAGCTTGCCAGCGGCAACGTGTACAACATGCTCATCACCGCGGACCATGGATTCCTTTACCAGGATCGAGATCTGTCCAACACGCAATGGCTGAGCGAACAGCCCAAGGGCGATGAGGTATGGATCAAGAAACGGCGTTTCTCCATCGGATCCAACCTCGCCGCGGATCGTGCGTTCGTGACGTTCACCGCCGCACAGATAGGGTTGGCCGACCCGCAAAATGAGGGCGTGAGCGTTCAAGTGCCGAATTCCATCATGCGTTTGCGCAAGCAAGGCACAGGCGTGCGTTACGTGCATGGAGGAGCCTCGCTGCCGGAAATCATCGTGCCCGTCCTGCACGTCAGTAAAGGACGTTCCGCGGCCGACGATGTAAGGCCGGTCGAGTTCACCATTCTGCAGCGGACCGATCGACTCTCCAGCAGGCAGCTGACGGTGGAATTCCTCCAGAACGAACCCGTTGAAGGGAAAGTCCGCGCGCGTACCGTGCTGGCCGGTTTGTGGGGTCATGACGCGAACGGCAGCGATGCGCTCATTTCCAACGAGACACCAGTCGCATTCGATCTGACTGGGCGCGAGAAGAGTGATCGTCATGTCACCGCAACCCTCATGTTGACCAGCGCCGCCGACCGATTCAACGGAACGAACATCGAACTGCGTCTGCGTGAGAAGACGGCCGGAACGAACGTGTTGGTCACGCTCGATCAGAAGGCGCGATACTTCTTCAAACAAGGCGTGGTGGCCGACGACTACGGATTCTTCGACTGACATACGGATCAGAGGAAGGCAAAGAAATGGATGTGCAGAACACGAATCAGGAACCGGATTCCATGACTGGAGCGAACGAACCGCTGAACGCGTTGGACCGTAAGATCACGGATGTGTTTCCGGGTTATACCGTGCGCAAGGACTTGGTAAGCAAAGTCAAAGGCAATGCGCTCGTACCCACGTACGTACTGGAATATCTGCTCAGTTCATACGCCACGAACACCGACCAGGCCAGCATCGATTCAGGCGTGGAACGGGTACGCGCCATTCTTGCGGACAATTATGTGCATCGTGAGGAAGCCAACCTCATCCAGTCGAAAATCCGTGAAAAAGGAAGCCATAGAATCATCGACCGAGTGCAGGTCGTGCTCAATGAGAAAAACGATGTGTATGAGGCCACGTTCTCCAATCTTGGCATCAGCCAGGTCATTGTCGAGCCCAGCATCGTGACGGCCAATCCGAAGCTACTTGTGACGGGCATCTGGTGCATGTGCCAGATCGGCTACGCGTATTCCGGCGATCCGCGTGAGGTTCCATGGCAGCTGCTTCAGCTCAAGCCGGTGCAGATGTCTCGTGATGACCGTGAGAACTATACGCTGCTGCGTTCGCAGTTCTCCGATGAGGAGTGGGTCAACTTGCTCATGCAGTCCATCGGATTTAATCCCGAACTGTTCTCCGACCGGGCGAAACTATTGCATCTGGTACGCATGGTGCCATTCGTGGAACGCAATTACAATCTGGTTGAGCTCGGTCCGAAAGGCACCGGCAAATCGCATATCTATTCGGAATTCTCGCCGCATGGCATGCTCATCTCCGGTGGCGAGGTGACGGTAGCGAAGCTGTTCGTGAACAATTCCAACGGACGATTGGGTCTCGTGGGCTTTTGGGACACGGTGGCGTTCGACGAATTCGCCGGCAAGTCCAAGAAGGCCGGACGCGATCTGGTGGACATCATGAAGAACTATATGGCCAACAAGTCGTTCTCGCGTGGTGTTGAGACGTTCCAGGGCGAGGCGAGCATGGTGTTCGTGGGCAACACGTCGCACAACGTTCCATACATGCTGAAGAACTCCGACCTGTTCGAAGAGCTTCCGTCGCAATACCATGATCCAGCGTTCCTGGACCGCATCCACTTCTATCTGCCCGGTTGGGAATTCGAGCAGATCCGCTCCGAAATGTTCACGAATGGATTCGGCTTCGTGGTTGATTACCTGGCCGAGATTCTGCACAACCTACGCAACGTCGATTACGGCGACCGGTTCGAGAAATATTTCAGATTGTCTTCGACGCTGTCCACACGAGACAAGGATGGTATCAGGAAGACGTTCTCCGGTCTGATGAAACTCATCTACCCGAATGGCGAGGCGAGCGACAAGCAGATGGAGGTGTTGCTGCGTTGTGCCATCGAAGGTCGCAAACGCGTCAAGGACCAACTGTGCCGCATCGACTCCACTATGGAAGAGGTTGAGTTCACGTACAAGCGTGCGGACGACCCGGAATCGGAGCCCATTGCCGTGCAGACGCTTGAAGAACTTGATTATCCGCAGTTCTATTGGCGTGGGCGCGTGGCGGAAGACGAGGCCGCGGACGGCTCGGGTGCTGAGACCGCCGTCGATGCTAATGCCGGAGCTTCTGCTACTTCCGGTACAGTTAGTGTCTCCGATGCGGCGGGCGTCACGCCGAGCGTGCCTTCGGATGCCGTCAAATCTGTCCAATCGCAAGAATCGGTTCCAAAAACGAGAATCGAACGTCTCGCCGCGCGGGCTGACGGAAAGCGCAAAGAACTGCGGGAAAATCAGCGTGGAGTATCGTATTTCGAACTTTTCGGACCGTATCTGGCCGGCGTGAAGAACCTTGTTGTTAAGGATGCCTACGTGCGGATCCCTTATCAATTGCGCAATTTTGCCGAATTCCTGGAAACCGTGCTCAGCTGTAAGGATTCTAGCGACGAGGTACAGGTACATTTGGTCACGGGGCGTAACGATCCCATGCATGTGAAATCGCAAACTGGTGGACTGGAACAATTGCAGTCGATTTTTGCTCAACTGGGTATTGATCTTACGTTCGAATTCAGTGACACCTTGCATGACCGTTCGATTGCCACGGATACCGGCTGGCTGATTCTTCCCGGACGCGGCCTGGATATCTTCCAAAAGTTTGATGACGGTAACTGGCTTAATCCAATGTTGCGTAATCAGAAGCTGCGCCGAGTAAAGGAATGCAATGTAACCTACCAGCGAATCGATGAAAAGTGAGACGGTGCGCGGATCACCCGGAAGACGAACATAATCCCCACGGCGAAATCAACTACAATGGCGAATGGGTCGGGTTGGTTGACGGCGTGGGTATGGCTGGGTAAGCCATTCGGTTTGACCATCGTGATTTTCCCGGCGAAGACGCGGCACGGTACATCAGGAGGTGCGCAGGATGGAGCACATCGTATTCGGCAACGGCAAGAAGAACTTCGTGATACTGCCCGGACTGTCGGTGCACAGCGTGATGGGTCTGGCTGACGCGATCGCGAACGCGTACAAGGATTTCTGTGAGGAATACACCGTGTATGTGTTCGACCGCGCCGAGAACATACACGAGGGCTACACCGTCAAAAACATGGCGGAAGACACCGCCAAGGCAATGCGAGAGCTGCATATCGAGAAAGCCGACGTGTTCGGCGCATCCCAAGGCGGCATGATCGCCATGTATCTCGCCATCGACCATCCACGGATGGTGAACAAGCTGATCCTCGGCTCGGCATTGGCGAAACCCAACGACACGTTCAACCGGATCATCGACGAATGGGTACGGCTGGCCAAAGTGAAGGACGAGATGGGACTGCTCGAAAGCTTCGCGGACAACGTGTATTCCGAAGCCACGCTGAAAGCCTATCGGGAAACGATCATCTCCTCCAATCTGGGCGTCAGCGACGAGGAATACCGTCGCTTCACCATTCTGGCCGAAGCGTGCAAGACCTTCGACTGCTACGACGAGCTTTCCGCCATCCAATGCCCGGTCCTGGTGCTCGGATCGCGGGGCGACCGTGTCGTGACGGCGGAAGGTTCCGAGCAGATAGCCGAAGCGCTCGGCTGCGAGACCTACCTGTACGACGCCGACTACGGTCACGGCGTATACGATGAGGCCGCCGACTACGGGCAGCGTTGTCTGGACTTTCTGCGGGATTGATCGCAGGCGGAAGTCCGTACGAATGCCATATGAATGCGCGTTGATTCCAAACCGACTTCGCACGAGCCTTCGCCAAACTACTTGCCTGAGGCGTTCCTGAATTCCGTGGGACTCGTTCCATACCATTTGCGGAACGCCTCTGCGTAATAGCTGCTGCCGTTGAATCCCACGGCCGTGGCGATCTCCGTCACGGTCTTGTCCGTGTCTTTGAGAAGCGCGGTGCTTTTATCCAGCCGATATTGCGTCACATACGTATTGGGCGACTGCTTGATGTATTTCGCGAACAGTTTGCAGCATTTGCTTTGCCCCACCGCTCCCGAAGCGGCTATGTCGGCAAGGGTGATTTTGTTCATGTAGTTATGCTGTATGAAACCGATCATGTTTCTTAGGATGAAAAGATCGTCGTTCTGATTCTTCCGCTGGTTTTCAAAAGGAGTGTTCTCGTAAATCCGTATCCATATATGCGAGAGCAGATTCTGTACCTTCAGCGGGGCAAGCCGTTCGTCCCTTACGGAATACATCGTCGTGATGTCTTCGAATATCGTCCGCTGCCATGGAACGTCGGAATTCAGCTTGATGTATGAGGCGTTTTTGTTATGCAGGAGCGGCAGCACGAAATCGCGTTCGTAGGCATAGGTCGTGCACAGCAGCAGCGGGTGCACGAGGACGCAGATGAAGTCGCATTCCTTTCGTTCCTGCGAGAAGCCGAAATGCATTTGCCGCGCGTTGACGAATATGCCCTCGTTCTCGTGCAGGGTGACGATATCGCCATTGACGTTGTACTGCATCTCTCCGGATATGACGGCGATGAATTCGATGTCGTCATGCCAGTGGGCGGGCGCGGTGTGGTCGAGATAGGCGGAAAGCAGGGACCTACGGATATAGATGGGATAGTCGGCATGGTCGTAGCGGACTTTCTCGGAACGGTCATCCCGCGTCTCCAAAGACATCATAATCATCAACCTCGCAGGATTGTTATCAAATCAGACATGATAGTGATAAATATCAAGTGGACTAAACAGAATAATTGTATAAACTGAAACCGGTTCTGTCGAGGGCGGTAGAGCAAGACGAATAGACGAATAAAGGAGCGAACGCAATGAGCACGATGAAGGATAGGATGCATACAGGAGAACTGTATTTCCCCGGCGACCCCGAGATCTCGCAGGTACAGGTGGCATGCCTCGACCGACTCTACGAGTTCAACCAGACCCGGCCGACCGAATACGAGAAAAGGCGCGCCCTGATGGAGGAGATGTTCGCGGAGATCGGTGAGGGGTGCTACATCGAACCGCCGTTCCACTCCAATTTCGGCGGAGGCCACGTGCACCTCGGCAAGAACGTCTACGCGAACTTCAACCTGACCTGCGTGGACGACACCCACATCTACGTGGGCGACTGCACCATGTTCGGACCGAACGTCACCGTCGCCACCGCGGGCCATCCGATCCTTCCGGAACTGCGCGAGCAGGGATACCAGTACAACGCGCCCGTGCACATCGGAAAGAACTGCTGGATCGGCGCCGGCGTGATCATCCTGCCCGGCGTCACGATCGGCGACAACGTTGTGGTCGGTGCCGGAAGCATCGTGACGAAGGACCTGCCATCCAACGTCGTGGCCGTCGGCAACCCGTGCAAGGTGATGCGCGAGGTGAACGAGCACGACAAGGAGTACTACTTCAAGGACAAGAAGATTCCGCAGGACCTGTGAGAAGAAGCCGCAATAAGGCTTCGTGAAGAAAATCCGTGAAGAAGGATTCATGAAATGCGATTCGTAAAGAAGGCGGTGATTCACGGACGTAACCAAGCTGTATGAATGTGTTGTGTAGTGTGAAAAGGGCGGAGCCACGTGCTTTGCCCTTTTCTTATGTACCGGGCGATTGCTGAACTTCACGCTGTAAAACAGGACTCCGGCGGTTTCGTGCTGTTCAATACGGCGTTGAACACACCCTTACGCTTACAATATTGCCATCGAACAGAGTAGTTAGGTAGGACAGAAGCGTGATCGAGGAAACGGTTCAGGATAAGGAACGTGAGGAAGCGCGTGCGCGGTTGCGCGACAGAGGATCGCGGTTCCTTGGCTATCTGGCTGCTGTCGCACGGGAACAGGGCGTGAAGACCCCGCATCAGATCGAGAAAAGCCTTGAGTACGTGCTGTCCACGCAATTGACGGACGCACCGGGCCTGTTTACCATCGGACCGACCCGGGACTCATCGGCATGGTTCACCATGAAACAGGTCTCGAAACCAGTTCCGGTACGCATTCCGGAAAACCTGAAACCATATGTGGATCCGAAGAGCGTCAAACGTACCACCAGCGCGCCGAAGCTCGGAGCCAAATACGAGACGTTGAAGGAACAATCCGGCAACCAGAGCCTGAGCGAGCGGGAACGACGGGCCATCACGGACCGGATTGCCGAGATCCAGCAGGCATTCGCATCATGGAAGGCCACCACATGGACCGTGTGGCGCATGGGCAACAGACTCTTGGAACAGTCATACGACCTGTATCAGAAACTGTTCTCCATCTACCTTCAGGTCTCCGGCGAATCCGACACCATCGAACTGCTGTTCGGCCATGCCATCCTGACTTGGAACGGGCGCAAGAAAGTTGATTACCCGCTGGTGCTCACCCCGGCGCACATGGTCTTCCACGAAGAAACCGGAGTGATTCAGGTCATTCCCGAGGGCGATCCGCGTATGTCCACGGATCCATGGGAATCGACGGATCTTTTCGGCTTCAAGGTGCTTACGGAATTGCAGGACCGTTTCAACTCCGATCCGGTCGATCTTTGGGACGTTGATGAGTACGGTACGTTCGAAAGCCGCATCATATCCAGCTTGGGATTCAATGCGAGAATCGAGGACGGAGTCGACCTGACGGCAGGCGACGAGCCGCGGCTGCAGCGAGGCTGGGTGCTGATGCTGCGCAATCGCGTGGACAATCACGGCGCGTTCTATCGCAAACTCTCCGAAAAGCTCCAACGGTCGGATTACCTGCCGGTCGCCTTCGAATCGATGTTCAGCGACATGAAAACCATTCGCATGGCGGTCGGCGACGTCTCGATGGACGACGGAACCGCGGACCGCCTGCTGATGCCGTTGCCCGCGAACAGCTCGTTGAGCTGCTTGAAGCTGCGGGTGCCACGG
>CAVBVU010000057.1:0-10107 GCA_963598975.1 Anaerovoracaceae bacterium | reverse complement strand
GGCGCCGCAACACAACATCGGCTTAAGGCCGACGGTGGAGAGAAGGGAAGGAACCACCGCCCGGCAGGCCTAAAAGCCGTTGTCGGCCTAGCGTCAGTCCAGCACGAAGGTGTTGAACGAACGCGGGGCCAGCGTCACCTTGAATCCGCGGTCGGCGGATGAAGGATCGGCAAACTCAAATGGGCGCTCCTCGTCGAGGGCGTTCTGGGCGACCACTACGACGGTGCCGTCCGGGTTGCGGAAGGCAATGGCCATGGAGTTGAAGTGGCCGGTGGTGCCAAGCAGCTTCGCACCCGGCTTGACGAAGTGCGAGAAGTGGCGCATCACGTAGTATTCCGGATTGCGGCGCACCTCATGCGTGTCGGCGGTGATGGTGAACAGGGAGTTCTGCCACCATCCCCAAGTGGAATCCTGATCGTCAAGAATCATATTCCAGTAGGTGTAGGCGGTTGCGCCGTTGCGGAAGTAGTGGTTGATCAGGTGGAAGATGTACTCCGCATACTCCCAGCTATTGTCACCGGTGCCGCATTCGGATTCGGACTGAATCAGCTCGATCTCCGGCCAGGACTCATGCGTACGTGCGATGCAGTTCTGTCCGGCCCACTGGTAGGCGATGCCCTTGATGTACTTGCGGGCTTCGTCGTCGAACAGGATGTTGTCGACGAAACGGTTGTAGTTGTTCAGGCGCATGCCGTAGCCGCCGCCGGTCCAAGCCATGTCTTCCGGACCGTTCAGTGTGCCCAGCCAGATGTCGGTGTCGAGTCCGGCCTCTTCGAACGCGGGTCCGAGGTAATCGCGGATGAACACCTTGAGCGCTTCGGAATCCCACAACGCGCTCGGGAACTTCTGGTCGGCGAAGACCTCGTTCTGCACGTGCAGCTGGTTCACGGTGATGCCGTGCTCGGCATAGGCCTGCACGTACTTGACGAAATACTTCGCATATGCCTTGAGGTTTTCCGGGGTCTGCACCAGACGGCCGTAGTTGTAGGCCTTCGGACGCTTCATCCAGGTCGGCGGGCTCCACGGACTGGAGAACAGCTGCATGTCCGGCTGCCATTCCTGCGCGCGGTGGATGTAGGGAATCAGGGTCTCTTCGTCATGCGCTACGGAGAAGTGCTCCATCTCATAGTCGCCGTCGGTCTCGTTGTAGCTGTACCAGTGGTCGGCGAAGTCATTGGCGCCGACGGGAGCGCGGTTGAAGGTGAAGTTCATCTCGTCGGGGCTGAACAGCTCCTTGATGATCTGGTCGCGTTCCTCTTCGGTAACGTTCTGCAGCGGAAGCCACCCGAGCTCGTTGAAGCAGCCGCCGAAGCCTCGTACGGCCTGGTACTCGTTGCCGTCGAGCTGCAGATCAACTCCCGTGGTGGAGTTGGTGGACTCGATTTGCGAGGTCTTGTCGGCAAGTTTGCTGTCTTGCGTGGTCGCGATCCAAGTGGTCATTGGACACTCCTTAATATCTTCGTTGATATTTGTGTTGATATTTGCGAATTTGGTTGTAAAACGGGAGGCGATCACTCGCGAAACCGCCTCCCGTGTGTTCAGAAGATTACTTGATCTTCTTGATTGCCATGATGAAGAAGCAACCGATGATTGCCAGGGCGATGGACGTCGGGAACGCGAAGTTGTAGCCGAGGTTCACCACGATGGTGGACATGATGATCGGGCCGCACATCTGGCCGAGAGTGGTGGCCATGTTCAGGATGCCCAGATCCTTGCCAGCCTCTTCCTTGCTCGGCAGAACGTCCACGAGCAGAGCTTGGTCGACTGCGGAGTAGACCGCGTAGCCGAGGCCTGCGATGCCTGCGAACAGGTACATGCCCATTGCGGACGGGAAGATCCACGGCATGGCGATACCGATTGCGAAGAGCACGGAAGCCACGATGACCGGAACCTTACGACGGCCGATGATGTCGGAGACCGGACCTGCGATGAAGGAGCCGATCAGAGACATGACCATCATAATCATGGACACGACGGACACGGTGACTGCGGATTCCTCAACAGTCTGACCGATGTAGTTCTGGATGATGTACAGCTGGTAGACGGAGATCATCTGGTAGGAGACGAGCATGCAGAAACGACCGACGAACGCCTTGTAGAAATCGTGGGCGGTGCTGAATTTCGGCGGACGGAAGGATGCGAGAACGTCGGCGAAGGAGCCTTCGTCCTTCGGCAAGAAGTCGGCGGACTGTTCCTTCGGGATGATGATGACGGCGACGATACCACCAAGGAACATGAGCACGCCTGCGACCGCGAAGCCCGGAATCAGGTTGGTGATGAACAGTGCACCGAGCATGGTGCCGATCGGGGAGCCGATGGTTGAGCCAGCGCCGTAGAAGGCGGACATGGTGCCGCGGATGCCGGACGGAACACGGTCGGAGAGGACTGCGACCAGCGGTGCGATCATGCAGTTCAGGCCGAACATGCACAGGCAGTAGAAGATGGTGAGCAGAACGGCGTTGGTGGTGGTGCCGGTGAGGAACAAGGTCACGCCACCGAGAACTGCGCCGAACACGATCCACGGGGTACGACGACCGAACTTGGAACGGGAGCGATCGGAGAAGTTGCCGAACATCAGGTTGGCAACCAGGGATGCCACTGCGGTGAAGGCGTTGACGATACCGATCAGGGCGTCAGGATTGACGCCTTCGATGTTCTTGTAGTGCATCGGCAGAAGCACTGCGGAGACGATGCCCAAGCCGGACATCCACAGTACGCCGAAGACGATGAAACCTGCGCCGAAGCGGGCGATAGTGGTCTTGTCGAGCGGCTTACCGGTTTCCGGGGAAAGGCTCGGATCCTTCTCAGCAGCGGCGATGTTGGCGTAATACGCCTCAAGACGCGCTTCCTTGCTTGCGATTGCTTCACTCATGAAACTCTCTCCTTCGATTCATGCTTCAGTAGTGAACTTTTGTGTTGTGTTGTTTATCGGGCAACCCTGCCCAGTCAGCTAGCTACCACATGGTAGTTAACATGTAGCATATTAAATCTCTTTTTCAAAAAACGCAAGTCGCCGATGTTGCCTTTTCGGAGAATCGCGGTTCCTCTCGAAAGAAATCCTGTTCTGTTTCCCTACGGCGACTGAAGTTTTTATTACTTAGTAACCGTTTAGTTAAATCATATTACATTCTGTTTTTCTGTCATATCCACGGCGTGTTTCTTGATATTTCGCCACTTTCCTCACCCCATACTGTAACTTAGTAAGTACCAAAAATAAGGAGAGAGAGCATGCGTCGCCGCACCGAAGACAAACCCAAGAAACGAATGAGCGCCGAGGAACGCAAGAAGCGCATCCTCGAGACCACCGTCTCGTTCATTTCTCAGTTCGGCTTCTGGGGCTTCACCATACGCGATGTGGCGCAGGCTCAGAACATCACCGAAGCAGGCCTCCTTTACTACTTCAAATCCAAAGAACAACTCCTTGAGGAAACCCTCAAGTACGCCGACCGCATCAATCAAATCGCCATCGCAAAGCATCTTGGCATCGAAGATATGACCGGCGAAGTCTTGCAGGACGGCATCGCATACCACTGCGACCTCGGCCTGAAGGACATCTCGACCGCCACCGTGGAAACCAACGCGTCACGCCCGGAACTGGTCCGTCTCTATACTCTGCTGGAAAGCGAGGCGCTGAGCAAGGACCACCCGGTTCACGAATACTTCAAGCAGCGCGAAACCAGCGTGCTCAAAGAATACGAATTCGCAGCGATGCGCGACGGGGTCCCCGATCCGAAACGCACCGCATTGCAGGTGCTGTCCGCTATGGACGGCCTGCAGCTACGTTGGCTCAACGGATCGCACGACGTCGATTTCGTCGAGGAATGGAAGGCCATCATCGACCTGCTCATCCCCTGACGCGAGTCCTGTTCACAAAACTTTTTGCTTGCGATTTTCCGTTTGGTGCCGTTCGGAATCGCTCGAACAGCACCAAACGAAGTCATTTCAGCAATTTCAGCCTGCGATGACGGCCACGTTCCAGCGGCCGATGGTCACTTCGTCACCCTCAGCCACGGTATCGCCCGCCTTGAGCGCGACTTCGGCGGTGGCGGCTTCGTCGATCTCGCCTTCCGTGGCGATCACGACCGGAGCGACCACAACGTCGCCGGACACCGGGCTGGCGACGGTAACCTCGTCAGCGGAGTAGTTGAGCAGGTACGTCACGGTCTCGCCCTTGGCGTTCACACCTTGGCGCACCGCCACCTTGCCCGCAAGCGCGGTACCGGCGCCGGCGACGCCCGCGTGTTCCACGGCTTCGCTCATCACGGCGCGGATCGAATCGACGTCAAGCAGGGTGGCGATCCATTCGGCGCTACCCTTTCCGAAGGAGTTGCGGGTCACCGCCGCGTAGTCCTTCCATGCGTAGTGGCCGTAGGTGGCGAGGACTTCCGTGCCTTCGGCCGGAGCCACCAGCTCGATCAGCGAAAGCGCCTGAGTGGACGCGACGCCTTCGAGGGCACCTGCGAATTCCACGGACACGTGGCCGTTCGGGCGGGTGAACTGGTTGTAGGTCATGCCGAACACGTCGGTGAGGTTGTGCGGAGCGCGATCCGCCCACACGCTCACCTCGTCGTCGGACACGAAGGAACGCATGGTGGAGACCAGATGGCCGCCGTTCTCAACGAATTCACGCAGACGATCGGTGGTTTCCTGGCTGGTGCAGTACAGGGCCGGGGTCACGATCATCTCGTACTTGGACAGACGCTCGGAATCGGCGTCGGACGGCACGAAATCGCATTCGACGTTGAGTTCGAACAGCGCGTCGTAGACGTTGCGGACCACGTCGTTGTATTTGAGGCTGCCACCGAACGGGAATCCGGCTTCGATGAGGAACCAGTCAAGCGCGGACAGGGATTCGTTGGAGACCATGATGGCCACCTTGTTGCGCTTCTGCAGGTGGACGAGGCGCTTCCCCACTTCCGGCTTCGCCACTTCGCGGCCGAACACACCGGCCTCGCGGTAGGTCGGATTCGGCTCGAGATCGTGGCTGAGCAGGCCCTTCCAGTAGGTTTCGAACGAATTGTGGATGGAGTGCCAGTGCCAGTATTCGATCATGTCGGCGCCGGAAGCCATATGGGAGTATGCCTGCAGACGCAGCTGGCCCGGGAACGGAACCCAACCGTGCTGACCCTGGGCTTCGGTTTCGAGCACAAGGTAGTTCTTGCCGTCCTTGGTAGAACGGGTCATGTCGCCACCGAACGCGATCTCCTTGCCGGTCAGGTCATCTTCGGTCGGATGGTAGATGTCCACGCCGGTGATGTCGACCGCGGTGGCCGCCTTGAAATGATCAACCGCCGGCTGCACGCCGAAGGAGTATCCACGCCATTCGAAATCGAAGTTGTGGGTGATGAACTGATCGTCATGCGCGTACTCGCGCACGATGTCGGCCTGCCACTGCAGGTAGGCGCGCACCTGGTCACGACGGAACACGTCGAACTCGCCACGCAGGGACTGGTTGATGGATGCGGTGACATCCGGGAAGTCCTCCCAGGAGTCCACGCGGTTCGACCAGTAGTCGAGGCCGAAGTGGTGGTTCAGCTCCTCAAGGTTTCCGTTGAACTTCTCGTACAGGTACTTGACGAACAGGCGCTGCATGTCGTTGGAGACGGAATCGTAGTACTTCGTCTCGTTATCCACCTGATATCCGATGACCGCCGGATGGTCGGCCACATGGGAGATGAGCTTGCGAATCACACGCTCGCCGTAGTAGCGGTAGGTGGCGTTGACGATGTCCATGATCTGACGTGAGCCGTACTTGCCTTCGCCTGCCGGAGTGACGGCAAGCACGCTCGGATCAAGCTTGACGAGCCAGCTCGGCACCGCGTAGGTGGGAGTGCCGACGATGACGTCGATGCCGGCGCGCTGGGCGGCATCGAGGGCACGGTCAACATAGGTGAAGTCGAACTTGCCCGGCTGGGGCTCGCAGGTGCTCCACGTGGATTCGGCGATGCGAATCACGTTGAGACCGGCATCCTTCATCATCTTCATGTCTTCATCGACACGATCGATGCCCTTCATCATGAGATATTCGTCGTAGTAGGCGGCGCCGAAAAGGATGTGGTCCACGTTGTAGCGGCTCATGGTTCCTCTTTCTGTTGTCTTCCTTGACTGAAAACTGAATTTATATCTAACGGTTATTAGATATAAAAAAGCGTACAACCTTCGTATACTTTCTGTCAAAAAACGCGAAAAATCAGGCGTTTCTTACCTAACAACCGTTAGAAACGTATTTTTTACGAAGTACTACCTGTAATTGTCCCACACAGGAGACGGGAAGATAATCCGTTCGAACGATAGCCATTCGTCATACAGATCGACGGGCGGCTTGCGCATCCAACGCAACTGTATGCCGTCCATCGCCTCCAAACACATGCGCACCGTCTGGCGCATATTGCCCCAGCCACCGACCTCCGGCGGAATATTCCACTGGTATTTGGAATAGTGTTCCCACACCAGGTTCGGGCGTTCCTCGAAATACTCATGTAGAGGATGTTCCGGACTGAACCCCTCGGACTCCAAAACCATGTACAGCTGCAGCATGCTTCGACGCTGGGCATTGTAACGCACCAGAAAACGCAGATACGCCGGGAAGTTCATACCATCCGGATCGCTGCCGGGCAATCCCGACCTGGAAAAATCACCAGGGGTGCCCTCCTGATCGTAATTGTCGGTGACCAGCAGGGAAAGCAATCGTTCCTTGTTGCCGATGTAGTGCAGCAATCCCGGCTGACTCATGCCGATTTCATCGGCGATGTCTTTGAGCGACGTGCCGTAATACCCCTTCTCGCCGATCAGCCTGCTCGCCGCCGCAACGATCTCTTTTTTACGCTCTTCAGGCGATTTACGAATTCGTTTCTTCCCCTCGTTAACCATACGGAACAGTGTACCGACCATCGCCCCTCGTAGGACACACGGCCAGATATGATTACATTTCTTTCATGGTGTATCGTTTTCCTAAGTTCTACGCAAGGAGCGCACTATGACACAGACCACAGCCCATCCAATCCCCGACGTGCAACTCGACGCCCACACATCCATCCCGCAAATCGGGTTCGGCACCTACCAGATTCCCGCGGTCGATACACAGAAGTCCGTCGAGCAAGCATTGGAAATCGGATACCGGCACATCGACACCGCCGCCGCATACTACAACGAGCATGAAGTCGGACTCGCCCTCAAAGCAACCGGCATGGCCGACAGCGTGTTCATCACATCCAAGCTGCGCAATTGCGACCAAGGATTCGACGCCGCACGATTCGCGTTCGACAGGTCCCTGTCAAAACTCGGAATCGACAGGCTCGACATGTATCTCATCCACTGGCCATTCCCAGCCGTCGACCAGTACGTCGACACCTGGAAAGCCCTGCTTTCGCTCAAATCAGACGGTCTCATACGAACGGCCGGAGTATCCAATTTCCTGCCATCCCATCTGCAAAAGCTCATCGACGAAACCGGCGAGGCGCCCGCGATCAACCAGCTGGAAATACATCCCAGCTTCTCGCAGCCGGAAACGTTGCGTTTCTGCTCAAAACACAACATCGCCATCGAAGCATATTCGCCGCTCGGCCATGGCACGGACATGAAAGCGTCGGCCATACTGCAGGCAGCGGACGCACACCACGTCTCCCCCGCGCAGATCGTATTGCGCTGGCATACGCAGGAAGGACGCGTCGTCATCCCGAAATCCTCGCATCCAGAACGCATGGCCCAGAACCTGAATGTCTCCGGTTTCGAACTGGAACCGGATGAGATGCAGGCCATCAGCGCATTGCACAACCCAGCGATGCGCGTATCCGCAGATCCCGACACGTTCACGCAGTCCCAGTCCTGGGCCAATCAGCGGGCACGAGGAAACGTCACGGACTGACGGAATTCCATCAAATCGACGAAGCCTCCACCACGGAGACGGGAAGCACCACGTTCCCGTCTCCCTCATATGGCTTCTCGTTCTCCTTTGCCCGAATCTGCAGCAAAAGATCATGTGCGGCCGTACGCCCCATCTCCCGCGGATCCTGTTCCAGCAGATAGATGCCGTCATGCACGTACTGGCTCCAGCCCCAATCGTCGAAACTCACTAAGCCGACATCATTTGGGAAATCGATACCCAAGGTGCGCAATACCGCCAATACATCGAACAGCAGCGGTCCCATCAACGACACAATCGCGACTTTGCCGTTCAGGTGCCCCAGTACGACGGACAGTTTCCGTTCGAGCCAGTCGACATCATTGTCCTTGGCATCAATGGCCATCATCAAAAGTCCGCGCTCATCCGCTGCCCTACGCAACCCCTCCACTCGATGCGTCTGTGCGGAAATCTCGCTTCTCATGCGCGAAAGCACCACGATGTTCTCATAACCGGCGTCCGCCAGCCGTTCACCCAATTTCACGCACGAATCCTCATTGTTGGCCACCACCCTCGAGACGGAATCGGGAAGATTCTCCGGTTCCCTATCCACGATGACCAATGGCGTATGCGCCGCGACGATGGAGGAATATGCATTGAAATCGGCGGCATTGGGCTGGATCACCAACCCGTCGACCCGCTGGGAGAGCAACCGGTTGATTTCGGCACGCTCCTCGTCAAGGGAATTATCGGAATTCATCAGCATGACGTCATATCCAGCCGGACGCAACTCCTCATCGATGCCCTTGAACAGCAACGACGAAAACACATTCGATATATCGGCGACCACAACGCCCACCACATGCGTACTCTGCTGACGCATACGCCGTGCCGACGCGTTCGGCCGATAGTCCAACCGGTCCACGGTCTCCTGAATGCGTGATTTCGTGGCCGCGCTCATTTTCCCGTAGTTTCCGTTAATGAAACGAGACACCGTCGTCACAGACACCTGCGCCTCACGCGCGATATCCGCAATGGTCGCCTTCGTCATGGCAACTCCCTTTCCATCAGAAAACAGTTAATTATTGTATCGTTCTTTGTTCGCTCGACCCCGAACCGTCATCGACACACCGAATGAGCTTCCTTCTTATTTAGTATTTCCACACGGCCGAAACCTTGCGGATTGACAACTTTCCACATAGTGTTTACCATAGGGGTATCGTTACACCTAATACAACAAGAGACGTTGCAATTATTTGATGTATCGTTACCAATTTAGGAAAACCAAGGGAGGTATCATGGAAGAGTTCTCGATCAACAGCTTTAACCTGACCGACAAGGTCGTGCTCATCACCGGCGGCACAAGCGGATTGGGCCAGTACTACACCCAGGCCGTCAGCAAAGTCGGCGCGGACGTGTTCATCGTCTCCTATGACCAGCAGGGCTGGGAAGAAACCCGAGCCGCGGTTGAAGCCAATGGACGCAAGGCCGTGTTCATGCTGCAAGACATCACGGAACCGGGCGCAGCCGAAAAAATCGTCAAGCAGGCAATGGCGGATTTCGGACGAATCGACGTGCTCATCAACAATGCGAGCATGCAGCGCCGACACGAACTCGTGGACTTCCCCGATGAAGACTGGAAGGCCGTCATCGAACTCAATCTGAACGCCCTATACTATCTGTCCCACGAAGTCGCCAAAGTCATGATCGAGCAGAAGAGCGGCAAAATCGTCAATATCGGCTCCATGCAATCCTATCGAGCGGGCAAATTCATCTTCCCGTACGCGGCGAGCAAGCACGCGGTCATGGGATTGACCCGAGCCTACGCCGATGCCCTCGCCCCCTACAACGTACAGGTCAATGGCCTCGCCCCCGGTTACATCAACACTCCCATGACCAAAGCACTGCAGGAGGATCCGGTGCGAAGCGTGGAGATCCGGGAGCACATCCCCGCCGGGCATTGGGGAGAGCCGAGGGAACTGATGGGAGCGATGGTGTTCCTATGCTCCAAGGCATCCGATTACGTAACCGGCGTCATGCTCCCCGTCGATGGCGGATACCTGCTCCGCTGACCAGCCGCTGGACTCGTGGCACTCATACTGGCCATGTCCTCGGTCAATCCGGCTTTGATGGTGCTGGCCGTGGGCGTAGGATCGATCATCGCTGATCACGTCAATGACGCCGGATTCTGGATGATCAAGGAATACTTCGGCCTTCCCCTCAAGGAAACATTCCTGTCTTGGACCACTGCCACTACGGTGATGTTC
>CAVBVU010000056.1:0-10186 GCA_963598975.1 Anaerovoracaceae bacterium | reverse complement strand
CTTGCCTTCAACAACCCCGAGGAAACCCTCTTCGCCATGGGCCGCGGCTACCAGGGCGAAAAGGGTGACGTGACCGCCCTTCCGATGAAGAAGTGGTTCACCACCAACTACCACTATCTCGTGCCGGAAATCGACGAAGCCACGAACATCAGGCTCAACAGCGCCAAGCCTTTCGACGAGTTCAACGAAGCGAAGGAACTCGGCATCGTCACCAAACCGGTGCTCATCGGACCGTACACGTTCCTCAAGCTGGCACGCAATCCGCAAGCCGAGGAACTCGAATACGACAAGGGCCTTGTAAACGCGATCTCCGCGGTCTATGCCGAAATCGTATCCAAGTTCGCACAGCTGGGCGCCGAATGGATCCAAATCGACGAACCGTATCTGGTACTTGACAAGGAACCCGGCGATGTGGAACTCTTCAAGTCCCTGTACGCCAAGATCCTGCCCGCCCGCGAAGGCAACATCAAGGTACTGCTCAACACCTACTTCGGCCATATCGCCGACATCTACGAAACCGTCAACCTGCTCGGCTTCGACGGCATCGGCCTGGACCTGAATGAAGGCAAGGAAGAGAACCTCGCCGCAGTCGAACAGCATGGAGTGGCGGAAAACACCACCATCTTCGCCGGAGTCGTCAACGGACGCAACATCTGGCGCAACAACTACGCGGTCAGCCTCCGCCTGATCGACGCTTTGAAAAAGGTCACCGACAACGTGGCGGTCTCCACCGCCAGCTCGCTCCTGCACGTGCCGTTCAGCACCGAAGGCGAGGACGGACTGTCCGATGAAATGCGCAAGCATTTCGCCTTCGCCGTCGAAAAACTGGACGAGCTGAGCGAAATCGCCGACCTCGCCGACGCGGATGAAGAGGAAAAGAAAGCATCCCCGGCGCTCGCCGCCAACCAAGCGCTGTTCGACGGAACCCGCGTGGCCGTCGACCAGGCAGTGGCCGATCGTCTTGCGGCATTGACCGACGCTGATTTCGTTCGTCAGCCGGCCCGTGCGGAACGTCAGAAGGAACAACGTGAGTCCCTTGGCCTGCCGCTGCTGCCGACCACCACCATCGGATCCTTCCCGCAAACCAAGGAAGTACGCGCCGAGCGAGCGAAGCTGCGCAAGGGCGAGATCAGCAAGGCCGAGTACGACGAGTACATGAAATCGCAGATCGATGCCTGCATCAAGCACCAGGAAGAGCTCGGGCTGGACGTGCTCGTGCACGGCGAGTTCGAACGCAACGACATGGTCGAATACTTCGGCCAGAACCTCAACGGATTCCTGTTCACCAAGAACGCCTGGGTGCAGTCCTACGGCACCCGCTGCGTGAAACCTCCGATTGTGTGGAGCGATGTCTCCCGTGCCTCCGCGATCACCGTTGAGTGGAGCGCCTACGCGCAGTCCCGCACCAGCCACGTCATGAAAGGCATGCTCACCGGCCCGGTGACCATTCTCAACTGGTCCTGGCCGCGTGAGGACATCACCCACGAGCAGCAGACTCAGCAACTGGCCCTCGCCATCCGTGACGAAGTGCTCGATCTCGAAGCCGCAGGCATCAAGGTCATCCAGATCGACGAAGCCGCATTGCGAGAGAAGCTTCCGCTCAGGAAGTCCGATTGGCACAAGCAGTATCTCGACTGGGCCATCCCAGCCTTCAGACTGGTGCATTCCGCAGTCAAGCCGACCACGCAGATCCACACCCACATGTGCTATTCGGAATTCAACGACATCATCAAGGACATCGACGCCATGGACGCCGATGTGATCTCGTTCGAAGCGTCCCGCGGCGATCTTGTGGTGCTCGACGCCATCCATGAAGCCAACTTCGAAACCGAAGCCGGCCCAGGCGTTTACGACATCCACTCGCCACGCATCCCATCCGAGCAGGAAATCGAAGAACGCATCTATGAGATCCTCAAGAAGATGGACGTCGAAAAAGTGTGGATCAACCCCGACTGCGGTCTGAAGACCCGTGGCAACGCCGAAACCTGGCCGAGCCTAGAGAACCTCGTAGCGGCTGCCAAGGCCGTGCGCGCCAAGATCGCCGAATAAGACCGCAGGCAAAGCGTTCTGACAGGAAAAGGCAATGCACTCACCACTGTTCTCACTTGAAGTGTTTCCCCCGAAACGGACTTCCCCTGTAGGGACCATCTACGATACATTGGATGGCCTGCAGGGGTTGGACCCCGATTTCATTTCGGTGACATACGGAACGGGCAAATCCTCGGATCGAACGCTCACGGCACGCATCGCGCACACCGTGAACGAGTACGGCATACCCGCCGTGGCACATCTGACCGCGCAATACCTGAACAAAGACGACGTGGATCAGGCGCTCGCCATGTTCAACGAGGCGGGGGTGTCGGGTGTGCTGGCCCTCAGGGGAGACTCGGTGGAAGGCGCACGGCCGGTCGGCGTGTTCGAGCACGCCAGCGATCTGGCGGCCTACATCCGACAGGAACGTCCGGAGCTGAAGATCTATGGAGCCTGCTATCCGGAGAAGCATCCTCAATCGGCCACGTTGGAAGATGACATCGACAATCTCAAAAAGAAAGTCGACTCGGGCGTCACGCATCTGATATCGCAGTTGTTCTACGACAACGAGGATTTCCTGCGATTCCTCGACAAAGCACGTGCCGCAGGAATCGATGTGCCGATCGAGGCCGGAATCATGCCCGTGATGAACGCCGGATCGGTACGTCGCATGGCTTCCATATGCCAATCGAGGGTACCGGAAAAACTCGAGACCATGCTGACCAAGTGGGCAGATAACAAGGCCGTGCTCAAAGAAGCCGGCATAGCCTACGCGTCCGAACAGATCAGCGACCTGGTGGCGCGTGGCGTCGATGGAGTGCACCTCTACACCATGAATCACCCATGCGTCAGCCGGCGCATCTGGTCGAACGTCAAACCATTCTTCGTCTGAACGGACGATGCAACAAACACGAGGGACGTTCCCACGAAACGATTCGGGGGAGCGTCCCTCTTGCTCTTACGAGCAGTTACTATATAAAACATGTCTTCTACGCAACAAGAGTTTCGTGCGCTCGACCTGATCCGAGCCGGTCTGCAAGATCTCGACAAGGCGCGTGCATTGCTTGATGGATTGCATGCCGACGGTGTCAGCAACGAACGCCTGCACATCCTGATGAATACGCTTGAAAAAGCATGCGACCCCGACGTGGCCTTGCGTAACCTGGTTGACATCGTCAAAGCGTTGCAAAGCCAAGGGAGACATTTCGGCGACACCATCGTGGACGAGGCTGGATTCACCAGACTCATCACCGTGCTCGGGGTCTCCGACGAAATGGGCAAACTCATGCGATTCCGCCCCGAACTCGTCGAAGCCGCCGCCAACGACACCTGCGAAAGCCACTTGTACAACCACAAGCAACGCAGAGCGCACATGCTCGAAGCCGTCGGAGCGGATCCCGAAGACACCGCGATGCCAACGGCATCATACCCATTGGCGCAGGCGGCCACCGCGTTGCGCCAGACATACAGAAAACAGCTTGCCGCGATTATGGCTCAAGACGCTACCGCGGCGGACCCAACCGAAATACAGCCGCGCATCAGCCAAGAACTGTCCGACCTCGCCGACGCGGCGTTGGAAGGCGCACTCGCCATAGCACGCAACGAAGTGGAAGGCAGCGAACACGTACGCTTCACCATCATCGGTATGGGCAAACTCGGCGCACAGGAACTCAACTACGTCTCCGACGTCGACCTGATCTACGTGGTGGAACCGGCCGACCACGACATCGACGGCATAACGCTGAGCCGTATCGGCACCAAAATGGCCACCACGATGCAACGTGTATGCCAATCGGTGATTATGGGAGTCGCCGAACCGACCCTATGGCAGATAGACGGAGGACTACGGCCCGAAGGCAAAGACGGTCCACTTGTCCGCAGACTCGAATCACATGAGGCCTACTATGAGCAATGGGCGGAAAACTGGGAATTCCAAGCACTGCTCAAAGCCCGGCCGGTAGCGGGAGACCCCGAACTCGGCGAAGCCTACATGGCCATGACCCGCCCATTCGTATGGACGGCATCCAAACGAGACAACTTCGTCTACGACTGCCAACAGATGCGCAAACGAGTGGAAGACCTCATCCCCGCACCCCTCAAAGACAGGGAGATCAAACTTGGACAAGGAGGACTCAGAGACGTCGAGTTCACCGTGCAGATGCTTCAACTCGTCCACGGACGCTCCGACGAAACCTTGAGAAACAGGTCCACGCTTGAATCACTCAGGGCGCTCGCGGAAGGCGGATACGTTTCAAGGGCACAGGCCAAGAAGCTGTCATGGGATTACCGTTTCGAACGGGTACTGGAACACCGACAGCAGATGTGGGCGCTCAAACGAACCCATCTGTTCCCGAATCTAGGGAAACCGAACCGCGGCGTATTGGAACGCAAACGGGAAATCGACGTGGACGAGCTGAGCCGAAACGTCGAACTGCGCAGGCTTTCCCGCGCCTTCCGCATGCACCCGGAGGAACTCGTCGAACAGTACGATGACACCCGCCGCGAAGTGCGCAGACTCCATCTTGACATCTACTACCGTCCGATGCTGCCGATCAACGCAGGACTTGAAGACGAACAGGTGGAACTGTCCGCAAAGGTGATGAAGGAACGATTCGAATCCATCGGATTCGCCGACGCCGACGCAGCCATGCGCCATGTGGCGGCACTCACAGCCGGAGTGTCACGTGCCGCGAAGATCAACAGGATTCTGCTGCCGGCTGTGTTGCAATGGCTCGGAGAAGGACAGAATCCGGATATGGGATTGCTCAACTGGCGCAAACTCGAAGAAAATTTCGGCACGGAAAGCGAATATCTCGGATTCCTGCGCGACTCGTCATCCGCCGCACAGCGGCTATGCCACGTTCTATCGAACTCACGCTTCCTGGGAGACGCACTCAACAAATCGGTCGAATCCGTGACCTGGCTCGGAGAGGACGAAAACCTCAAACCACGCTCGCGTTCGAGCCTCGACATACAGACCGGATCCTCCCTGGAACGCAACGCCGGCAACATCAACGACTTCGCCAATTCGATTCGTTCCATGCGCAGGCACGAAATCGAACGTATCGGCCTCGCCTGGATGAGCGGCGCGATCGACGGAGCGGAATCGTTGACGGGAATGACCGACGTATACGACGCCGCCATCGAAGCGGCCCTGCAATGGGCCATCCGCCACCAGAAAAACAGTATGGGACTGACGGACGCACCCGCTTCGATCGCCGTCATAGGAATGGGACGCTACGGCGGCAGGGAAGTGAACTTCAGCTCCGACGCCGACGTGATCATCATCTACCGCCCAAACGAAGGAGCCGACGACGGACAGGCCAACCTGTTCGCCCGAAAGGTCCAAGAGGATTTGCGTGCAATCCTGCAAGGCCCGACCACATTCGAGCCTAAGATCGAACTCGACATGGACCTACGCCCCGAAGGGAAAAACGGACCACTGGTACGTTCCTATGCATCCTGCGAGGAATACTACCGTTCATGGGCGAGCACATGGGAACACCAAGCCCTGCTACGTGCCCGCTACGCCGCAGGAGACGCGGTCCTGGCCGAAGACTTCCTGATGAACATAGCCGATTCGCTGCGCTATCCGAAAACCGACCTGAGCGAATCGCAGATCACTGAAATCCGCAAACTCAAAGCACGCATGGAAGCCGAACGACTACCACGAGGCGTACGCCGGGACCGTCACCTGAAACTCGGGAAAGGCGGTTTGTCGGACGTGGAATGGACCATCCAGCTACTGCAGCTGCAGCATGCGGGAAACAACGCGAACCTGCGCGTCAACGGAACACTGGAAGCGCTGGACGAACTGGAACGCCGCAAACTGATCGACACCGCGGACGCGATCATCCTACGCAAAGCTTGGCGCATGTGCACCGCGGCACGCAACGGCAGCTACCTATGGAGCGGACGAGTCAACCAAGCCGACATTCTACCCGACGACACATATTCGCTCGGCGGCATAGCGGTATATCTCGGATACGACGCCAACCGTGGCCAGCATTTCGAAAACGACCTGCTCGCCATGATGCGAAAAAGCCGCGACGTGATGGAACGGCTCTTCTACGGTCGCGCATAGCCGGCCAACCGTCATCGACGCCGCGAACAACATGACCTAGACGAACGAAAGGTGAACGATATCTGGAGACGCATTCCGCGTTGCGGTCCGCGATTCGTCTGTATGGACGTGACGGGTTCGTTGAGATCGGGAAACCGGATTGCGTCTTCCATTCGGCGATGGATCGTTTCTTTATGAAGAACCTGTGATTGGCATAGCGATCATGAACACGCGGTGAACTGGAGGGTCAGCGGTTCAGGCTATAGTTGGCTAGGTCACTTCGAGTGGCCACCTTCGACCATAAGTTGTATGAAAGGTGAGCCGTTGTCCTCAACACTCGAACCGGCGATTGAGACGCCGATGGTTGGAAAAAGCGTCATCACTCTCGATGATCTTTCCATTCGTCAGATTCAGGATTTGTTGCGCAAGGCGCAGTACATCGATTCGCACCGTAAGGAAGTGGCACACACCTGCGAAGGCAGGGTGCTTGCCACTTTGTTTTATGAGCCGAGCACACGTACGCGTCTGAGCTTCGAGACCGCCATGCTTAGGCTCGGTGGCAAGGTGATCGGTTTCGCGGGGGCGCAGCTTGCCTCCGTGACCAAGGGTGAGACGATCGCCGACACGTTGAAAACCGTTTCCAACTATGTGGATGTGGTCGCCATCCGTCACCCGAAGGAGGGTGCCGCGCTTGTGGCGTCCCGTGCCGCGTCGGTGCCGGTGATCAACGCCGGCGACGGTGGACACATGCATCCGACGCAGACCCTGGCCGATCTGGCCACGATGCAGTCGCGTTTCGGCCGTGTGACCGACCTGACCGTCGGCCTGTGCGGCGATCTGACCTTCGGACGTACCGTGCACTCGCTAATCGAGACGCTGTGTCGTTTCGGCAACGTGCACTTCGTGCTCATCAGCCCCGACGAGCTCAAAACCCCGCGCTACGTGCTCGATCGCATCGATGCGACCGAATCGTGCTCCTATACGGAGGTCAAGGATCTGGCCTCGGTGATCGGCGACCTTGACGTGCTGTACATGACCCGTGTGCAGAAGGAACGCTTCTTCAACGAGGATGACTATCTGCGTCTGCGCGATACCTACATTCTCGATGAGGCCAAGATGGGTCTCGCCAAGAAAGACATGGCCGTGCTGCACCCGCTTCCGCGCGTCAACGAGATCGCCGTCGAGGTCGACGACGACCCGCGTGCTGCCTATTTCGAACAGGTCAAGAACGGTATGCTTATGCGCATGGCTTTGGAAAGCTCGGTGGTCGGCGACGACCTGCCGGGGTATGAACCGCTCGGATCCGAGGAGGTAGCTGCCTGATGGAAGTCACCAGCATTCAAAACGGCATCATCATCGACCATGTGCCGGCCGGCACCGCACTCAAGGTGCTCGAGTATCTGAAAATCGATCCGTCCAAGACCAAGCTTGCGTTGATCATGAACGCCGACAGCCACCTGTATGGCACCAAGGACATCATCAAGATCGAGGACGCGGTCGAATCCGTGGATCTGGATGTGCTCGGCCTTGTGGCGCGCACCGCTACGGTGGGCGTGGTTCGTGGAGGCACGATCGTCGAGAAGAAGCAGCCGACGTTGCCGGAGCATGTGGTCAATATTCTCAAATGCGTGAACCCGCGTTGCGTGACCACCACCGAACCGGCCGTGCAGATGTTCCATCTGGTCCACTCCGACCGACAGGAATACCGTTGCGACTACTGCGATGAGGAAGCGAAGTTCTGATATGACGCTCACCCTGCACGACATCAAAGTCTGGAACACCAGTGAGGTCATCGACCTGATCGTTCCTTCCGATGTGGATGAGTCCGTGGATGCTTCCGCCATGACCATCGCGCCGGGATTCGGGGATCCTCATGTGCACTTCCGTGATCCGGGGCAGACCTACAAGGAGTCAATGGTCTCCGGATGCGCGGCTGCCGCATCCGGCGGTTACACGAACGTGCTCATCATGCCGAACACCGTTCCCGCGATGGACGGTATGAAGGTCGAGGCCGGACAGTCTGGCGCGAGTGAGGTGCTTGACGCGGGATACGACACGGTGATCGACTATCTGCAGCATTACGAAGCCGCCCATGACGTGAAACTGCCTGTCCGCTACGACCTTTGCGTATGCGCGTCCAAAGGGCGTGCCGGTGACGAGGCGACGGACGTTGCCGACTGGATCGGATATCTGCCGGGACACGGCGACGATGAGAAGGACGCCTACCAGCTGGCCCATCCCGTGACCGCGGTCAGCGATGATGGATCGGCGGTCACGCCGCAGATCCTCGATCAGGTGTTCGCCAACGTAAAGGAATCCGGTCTGTATCTGATCGAGCATTGCGAGCACCACGATATGGGTGCGGTCAATGACGGACCGGTCTCGCGCAAGCTTGGTGTGCCCGGCATTCCGGAAGACACCGAACTGAGGATCGTCGAGCGTGATATCGAAATGTCGCGCAAAACCGGTGTGCATGTGCACTTCCAGCACGTGAGCACGGCGATCTCATTCGAAGCGATCCGCAAGGCCAAAGCCGAAGGACTGCCGATCACTTGTGAAACGGCGCCGCATTACATCGCTTTGTGCGATGAAGCCTTATTGGAATATGGCACCCTCGCCAAAATGAATCCGCCCCTTCGAAGCGAAGAGGATCGTCTGGCGACCATCGCGGCGGTGGCGGACGGCACTGTGGATCTGCTGGCCACCGACCATGCGCCGCACACCTTGGAAGAGAAGGCCTTGGGCTTCCTCGACGCGCCCAATGGGATCATCGGACTCGAATGCGCCTATGGAGTATGCCACAAAGTGCTGGTCGACGGCGGCCATATCTCCGACGAGCGACTCATCGAACTCATGGCCACCGGTCCGGCGAAGCTTATGGGACATGAAGCAACCGACATGACCGCGCTGCTTGACGAGAACGCGGATGCCGTGCCGGGCGATTGCAAGACCAAGCGCGTGCTCGACCTTGGCAAAGTGAACCATCCGGAAGTCGTCGATCTCGTAGTGCTCGACACCACCCGGGAATGGACCGTGGATCCGGAGAAGTTCCATTCCGCCGCACGTAACACCCCGTTCGGCGGGTGGAAGGTCACCGGCCGTCCCCTCGCCACCATCATTGGTTCGAAATTGGCTTTCAGCCGTATCAACAAGGAGGATTGATGGACCGTCTAGTCGAAGCGATTGCATCCAAGCAGAATCCGAGCGTGGTCGGCCTTGACCCGACCGAAGCGCTCGTACCCGAACAGATCGTGGCAAGCTTTGCCGAGGAAATATCGGAACAGGTGGAAGACCCGACCGAGGCGCCGGCGGCACAGCTCTCCGTGGCCTTCTTCGAGTTCAACCGCGCCATCATCGACGCGGTGGCGGATATCGTGCCGGCAGTCAAACCGCAGATCGCCATGTACGAAGCGCTTGGACCGGCAGGCATCGACGCTTACGCCATGACTTGCGAATATGCCGAACAGCAGGGTCTGTACGTGCTGGGAGATGTGAAACGAGGAGACATCGGATCCACGGCGGCCGCCTACGCGCACCATCTGAGCGGTGTGACGGCGGGGGAGAACTCCTTCGATCCATGGCATGAGGATGCCGTGACCGTGAACCCGTATCTCGGCACGGACGGCATTACTCCGTTCGTGGACGCAGCCGAAAAGGCGGACAAGGACATCTTCGTTCTGGTACGCACATCCAATCCGTCCAGCAGCGAGCTTCAGGAACTTGAGCTCGCCTCGGGCAAGCGTGTGTATGAGCATATGGCCGACCTTGTCGAAGGCTGGGGATCCGAAACCATCGGACGTTCCGGATACTCCCGCGTCGGCGCAGTGGTGGGCGCGACCCATCCGGAAGAGGGCAAGGCCCTGCGTGCCCGCATGCCGCATACCTTCTTCCTTGTGCCGGGATATGGCGCTCAGGGAGGCACCGCACAGGGCGTGGCCGGTATGTTCGACCGGGACGGTTCCGGAGCGATCGTCAACTCGTCTCGCGGCATTATCGGCGCATGGAAGAAGTCCGGCAAGTACTCGCCGTCCATGAGCGCTCAATCCGCGCTCGAACTCGTCGCGCAGTCGGCTCGTGAAGCCGCCGAAGACA
>CAVBVU010000055.1:0-10198 GCA_963598975.1 Anaerovoracaceae bacterium | reverse complement strand
GTCCCGACGTGCTCGACCCGGCGCTGCTGCGTCCTGGACGTTTCGACCGTCAGGTCGCCGTGGAAGCCCCGGATCTGGAAGGTCGCGAGGCCATTCTGAAGGTGCATGCCAAGGGCAAGCCGTTCGTTCCGGACGTCGATCTGCACATGATCGCGGTGCGTACTCCGGGCTTCACCGGCGCCGATCTTGCCAATGTGCTCAACGAAGCCGCCCTGCTGTGCGCCCGTGCGGGAGCCCAGCTGATCGACAACCGTGCCATCGACGAGGCCATCGACCGCGTGCAGGCCGGTCCGAAGCGCCGCTCCAAGGGCATGGCGCTTGACGAGCTGCGCAACACCGCATACCACGAGGGTGGCCATGCGCTGGTGGCGGCCGCCATGAACGATACCGATCCGGTCACCAAGGTGACGATTCTTCCGCGTGGACGTGCCCTCGGTTACACCGCGGTCATGCCGACGGAGGATCGCTATTCCATGTCCCGCAACCAGCTGCTCGATCAGATGGCCTACGCCATGGGAGGTCGCACTGCCGAGGAAGTCGTGTTCCACGACCCGACCACCGGCGCATCCAACGACATCGAGAAGGCCACGAACATCGCACGTCAGATGGTGCTCGACTATGGTTTCTCCGACAAGCTGGGCGCGATCAAGTGGTCCGACGACGATCAGGGCGACCTTGGTTCCCTGAACCACAAGTACTCCGCACGAACCGCCGAAATCATCGACGAGGAAGTGCTCAAGCTGGTTGAAACGGCGCACACCGAAGCATGGAACGTCATCAACGAGAACCGTGAGATCCTTGACGAACTGGTACGTCAGCTGCTCATCAAGGAAACGCTCAACGAAAAGGAACTCGCTGAGATCTTCGCCAATGTGAAGAAGGCTCCGAAACGTGAGGTGTGGCTGAGCAACAACCTGCGTCCCGATTCCGACATTCCGCCGGTCGAGATTCCCGAATCCCTGAAGAAAAGCGCAGGATTGACCAACTGATGAGCGATACCGAAATCTTCGATACCCTCCTCGACGATAAGGCCCGTGCCGCCAATGCGGCCGGGCCTGTCGGCTATGACGAGGAAGGCGTACGCCAGGCAGTACGACTGTTTTTGAAATCGATCGGAGAGGACCCTGACAGAGAAGGACTCCTCGACACCCCCGACCGCATCGGTCGCGCATGCAAGGAACTGTTCGCCGGACTGGGGCATGAGCCGCAGGAAGTGCTGAAGACCAGATTCAAGGTCGACACCGACGAGATGGTCCTCGTGCGAGACATCGAACTGTTCTCCGTATGTGAGCACCATCTGCTGCCGTTCCATGGCGTAGCCCATGTCGGATATATTCCGTCCAATGGCCAGGTGACCGGACTGAGCAAGCTAGCTCGCCTGGTGGAGTTGTATGCCCGCCGTCCGCAGGTGCAGGAACGTCTGACCCAACAGGTAGCCGACGCCTTGATGAACTGCATCGATGCCAGGGGTGTGATCGTGGTCACCGAATGTGACCACATGTGCATGGCCATGAGAGGCGTGAAGAAGGCGCAGTCCCGTACCGTGACCTCGGCCGTCCGCGGCTGCATGCGCAACGGCACGGTACGCGCGGAGGCCATGAGCCTGATTCTTTCGCAACATGCGTGACGGCTTCATGCGCGTTACGAAAGCGTATAAAAGCCATATAAGCAAAAGAGGGGAAGCGTAATGGCGATTGACATGGCTGCCGTTCGCAACAGCGAACGCACTTTGGTAATGGGCGTGCTCAACATCACGGAGGACTCGTTCTCCGACGGTGGATTGTGGCTCGACCCGCAGGCCGCGAAAACGCATGGCGAGGAGATGATGAAGGCGGGAGCCGACATCATCGACATCGGGGCGGAATCGACGCGCCCGGGGGCCAAACGTGTAAGCGAGGAGGACGAGCGGCAGCGTGTGCTCGGCGCCGTGGACGCGCTCATACCGGAAGGTGCCGTGCTTTCGATCGACACCACGCGCGCATCAGTAGCGCTCGCCGCCCTTGATCATGGTGCGCAGATCATCAACGACGTGTCGGGCGGTCAGCTGGACGCCGGACTTCCACATGTGGTGGCCGATCATCCGCAGTGCCTGTACATTGTGCAGCATTGGCGTGGCTGGCTTGCCGGAGCCATGGGACACGTCCCCGACGCGGACACGTCCGTATATGCCCATGGCGTGCTTGACGACGTGTATGATGAACTGATGCGGCAGGTCGATGCGGTGCTCGCCGCGGGAGTGGCGCAATCGCAGATCATCATCGATCCGGGCCTGGGATTCTCGAAACCGGGAATCGAGCACAATCTGCCGTTGCTGGCCAATATCGAACGATTCAACGCGACCGGTTATCCGGTATTGATCGGCGCGTCCCGCAAGCGTTTCGTTTCGGCCGTTCTTGCCGATACGGGAGTATCCGATCCGGATTTGGCCAGCAAAGACAACGCCACCGCCGCAATCAGCGCCCTGAGTGCCGAACACGGGGCGTGGGCCGTCCGCGTGCACGACGTCACGAAATCACGTGACGCGGTCGCCATCGGCAATGCGATGCGCGTATACGCGAACGCATAACGGAAACACACAGGGAACAGGAAAGGTTGGCATGGACCAGATTCGACTGACGGGAATTCGCGCGGCAGGCAAGCACGGTGTGCTTGATTTCGAGCATGAGCGCGCGCAGACGTTCGTGGTGGACGCCACCTTGTTCCTCGATCTGGCTCCTGCCGGAACATCCGACGATCTCAACGACACCGTCGACTATGGTGCGATAGCCAAAGGAATCGTGGCCATCATCGAAGGTGAGCATGTGGATCTGATCGAAAAGCTCGCCGCGCGAATCGCCGACATGATTCTTGAATATCCCGCCGTGGCGAACACGCAGGTGACCGTGCACAAGCCGAACGCGCCGATCGTGGTGCCGTTCGACGACGTAAGCGTCACCGTGGAACGAAGCCGCAAGACGCTTGCCGGCACTGTGGATGGTGGACTGGTGCATCGTGCCGTCATCGCCATCGGAGGCAATCAGGGCGACGTTCCGGGCACGCTGCGCGACGCGGTGCGCTGCATCGACGGGCTCGAATCCACGCAGGTGACCGGCATATCGCCGTTGTACCGCACCGACGCATGGGGTATGCCGGAAGGAACCCCCGAATTCCATAACGCGGTCGTCATCGTCAAAACGAAGCTGGATGCCGCGCAACTGTTGGATGGTCTGCACCGTATCGAAGCCGATCATGGTCGTGTGCGCAACGACCATTGGGCGTCACGTACACTTGATCTCGACATCATCGATTTCGACGGCGTGGAGAGCGACGATCCCGACCTGACCCTGCCTCACCCGCGTGCCTGGCAGCGTGCCTTCGTGCTTGCCCCGTGGCTTGCCGTGGATCCGGACGCTGAATTGGGTGGCGAACATGCCGGTTCCGTGGCCCAACTGCTGTTCGAAGCGGCCGATCGCGCTCATGTGAACGAGATTTCCGGCGATTGGATGACAGGCGATTCTTCTGACGATTCGTTCGGTGATTGCGCAACCGATGGCTGCGAGGCCAGCGATTCCGGTACTTACGATTCTCAGACGATTGCGGAAGGAACCGTTGCGGCAAAGGCCGTAGCCGCCGCGAAAACACAGGAAAATCCGGTCTCCCGACGTGCGGTGATCTCGCTTGACAGTCCATCCACCGATGCGGAACGGCAATTCCGCAAGGCAATCGTCGCCATCGACGGTATTCCCGGCAATCAAGTGGAGGGAATCTCACCGCTGTACCATGTGGGACTTCTTGGAGGGGAGCCCGACAGAATGTCGGCCGTCATGCAGATTTCCACTCGTTTGGATGCCATCGGCCTGATCGAAACGCTCATATCCGTGCAGGAGAACATCAGCGACGACCTTGATATCGATCTGGTCGACATGGAGGGCGTTGTCTGCGATGAGCCGAATTGCCGTGTTCCTTGGCCGTCCGCACGTGAGCATGCGTCCGTGCTCGCTCCGTGGCTCGACATGGATCCGGATGCCAAACTCGGCAAGGATCCGGTGTCGTTCCTTCTGGCCATGGCCCCCGACAGCGCGCAGGTGGGCATGCTCGCCGATAACTGGATCATCGGAGGCACGTTATGAGAGCGCGGCGAACGCCTTGGTGGCAATACGTGCTCGCGGCCGTGCTCGGTATGCTCGCGGGCATGGCCTTGGCCAAATACGGCGAAATCGAGGGCTTGCCGCTGGTCGGCGCTCCTTGGATCGTGCCGGTTGTGCTGATAGCGCTTGGTTTGCTGGTACTGTATCTGGCGTTGCAAATCCATAAATACATCACGGACGATCCCGTGAAACGTGCGCAACTGAAACCGCTTGACCCGCAAAAGGCGTTCGGCACGCTCGTGGCCTGCAAGGCGATGGGAATCGCAGGTGCCGCCTTGACCGGATGGTATGGCGGGCAGATCATCATCAGTCTTCCGCATAGCGAAGCCGCGTTCTACGGCCAGGCCATCATCGAATGCGCGGTCGCGTGCGTGGCGTGCATCATAGACATGATCATCGGCATTGTGGGGGAGTGGCTTTGCCAGCTTCCGCCGATCGACGGGCCTGAAAGTCCGAAAGTCAAAAAGTCCGCGCAACGACAGCGTTACGCGACCACGACAACCAAAACTTCCGATACATCGTCTTCGAGGTAACGGTACCGAGTGGTACCGGACGCGGATCGTGCCAAGTAAATCAGGCGAATCCTGCAGATTTGGCGAATCGTGTCGTCGTTATATCCCAGTTGTGCCTTGGTTATGTCTCATGCGAACTCCCTTCTACATGAGACACAACGCTTGACATGAGACATGGCGTCTGACGCAAGTGTCTACTTCAGATCGCTTTCAGGCACGCGGATCATCGCTTCCTGTGCCATGCACGCAACCAACTCGCCGTCCTGCGTGAACACTTTCGCCTGTCCAAGCCCACGTCCGTGCGCCGCGGTGGGGGTGTCCTGCACGTACAGGTGCCATTGGTTGATATCGATGTCTCGATACCACCACATCGAATGATCGAGGGAAGCGAACGAAATGCCGGGAGTGCTGATGCTCAATCCGGCGCGGCGTAACACGGGCTCCAGCATGATCTGGTCGCAGCCCATGGCCAACATCGCGCGATGCATGACCTGCGGAACGTCCACGGTGCCATCCACCTTCATCCACACCATCTGCTTGCCGGAATCCTTGCGGGCGCTTTTCTCATCGGCGTCCAGCATGATCGTCTGCGTCACATGGCGAATGTCGAACGGCGATTTCTCCGCATAATACTTGGCGAAGGCCGATTGCTCGCTATACGGTTCCATCAGCTGCTTCGCACTACCCAAGGATTCGGGATCGGGTATGTTCTCAGGCATCGAATCCGCAAATTCGATGCTTTTCTGGCCCTGTTCCTGGAAGCTGGCGATTGCGGTGAGAATCGCTCCCTGCGCTTGGGTCACGTTCACACGTCGTGCCGAAAAAGACTTGCCATCCCGCAGATTCTCCACATCGAACAGCAGATCCTGCCTGATATCTCCCGCGGAAATGAAGTAGCCGTGAATCGAATTCGGCAACCGGGACGGTGAAACCGTTTCCGATGCCGCCATCATGGCCTGTGCGATTACCTGGCCGCCATACACGCGGCCGGTGGGGAAGTAGAGGCTCTCGCCGTTCACATACGTGTGACTGCGGTAGGTGGAAGGCTTGCCTAGCTGAAGTACTCTCGTCAGGCGCTGCAACGGTGTTGACTCGGCTTGGGCCATAACGATCCTCGATTCTTGCGTATGTTGTCAAAAGTGCCGTTAATAGCTATGAGTTTATGCAGAAGCGGTAAATTCCACCGGATTGTTATGTAACAAGTACGTGAGAAGCGTGAACGTTAAGTGATTGTTGGAACTCCGGTTCGAGCGTTTTGCCGGAACATGTCGGAATTTGCCGAAGTCTGCGGGAACCTTCCGGAATTTGCCGGAATTTGCCGGAACGCATGCGGCCGATTCTCAAAAAGCGAAGCGCCGCTCCCGGTGCGGGAAACGGCGCTTCGCTGGAAATATGATCGCTGCTCTACTGAACGGATCAGCGGATTATCGGGTCAGCTTGCGGTGCAGACGATGCGGACGTGCCGCATCCTCACCGAGGCGGGCCACACGGTTCTCCTGATAGGCCTGGAAGTTGCCTTCGAACCAGTACCACTTGGCTGGGTTCTCGTCGTCGCCTTCCCAAGCGAGGATATGCGTGGCGACGCGGTCAAGGAACCAACGGTCGTGGGAGATCACCACGGCGCAGCCCGGGAATGCGAGCAGTGCGTTTTCCAGCGATTCCAAGGTTTCGACATCGAGGTCGTTGGTCGGTTCGTCGAGCAGCAGCAGGTTGCCGCCCTGCTTCAGGGTGAGGGCGAGGTTCAGACGGTTGCGCTCGCCGCCGGACAGCACGCCGGTGAGCTTCTGCTGATCCGAACCCTTGAAGCCGAAGGAAGCCACGTAGGCGCGGGTCGGCACTTCGACGCCCGCCACTTCGATGAAGTCGAGTCCGTCGGACACGGCCTCCCACAGGTTCTTGTTCGGGTCGAGTCCCGCACGGTTCTGGTCGACGTAGCTGATCTGCACGGTCTCGCCGATCTTGAGCGAGCCGGAGGTTAGCGGCTCGAGGCCGACGATGGTCTTGAACAGGGTGGACTTACCCACACCGTTCGGGCCGATCACGCCGACGATGCCGTTGCGCGGCAGCGTGAAGCTCAGGTCGTCGATGAGCACGCGGTCGCCGAACGCCTTGTGAATGTGCTCGGCTTCCAGAACGGTGGAACCCAGGCGCGGGCCGGCCGGAATCTGGATTTCGGAGAAGTCGAGCTTCTTGTTGCTGCGTGCCTCCTGCTCCATCTGGTCGTAGCGTTCCAGACGTGCCTTGTTCTTGGCCTGGCGTGCCTTCGGCGAGGAACGCACCCAGTCGAGCTCGTTCTTCAGACGCTTGGCGAGCTTGGCGTCCTTGGCGCCCTGGATCTCCATACGCTTGGCCTTGGTCTCCAAGTAGGTGGTGTAGTTGCCCTTGTAGGGGTACAGGTGACCGCGATCGACTTCGCAGATCCACTCGGCCACGTTGTCCATGAAGTAACGATCGTGGGTGACCGCGATGACGGCGCCCTTGTACTGGTGCAGGAACTGCTCCAGCCACAGGATCGACTCGGCGTCGAGGTGGTTGGTGGGCTCGTCGAGCAGCAGCAGGTCGGGAGCCTCAAGCAGCAGCTTGCACAATGCCACACGACGGCGTTCGCCACCGGAGCACACGTTCACCGGGGTGTCCGGATCCGGGCACTGCAGTGCGTCCATGGCCTGCTCGAGCTGGGAATCGAGATCCCAACCGTTTGCCGCGTCGATATCGTTCTGCAGCCTGCCCATTTCTTCCATCAGGGAATCGAAATCCGCATCCGGATTGGCCATTTCCTCGCCGATCTCGTTGAAGCGGGCGACCTTCTCGGCGATTTCGCCGAAAGCCATCTTGATGTTCTCGCCGACTGTCTTGGTGTCGTCCAGCGGCGGCTCCTGCTGCAGAATGCCGACGGTGAATCCCGGAGTCAGGTATGCGTCGCCGTTGGAAACGGAATCGATGCCGGCCATGATCTTGAGCAGCGTGGACTTACCCATGCCGTTCGGGCCGACGACGCCGATCTTGGCGCCCGGCAGGAAGCTCAGGGTCACGTCATCGAGAATCACTCGGTCGCCGTAAGCCTTGCGGGCCTTGATCATCTGATAAATGAATTCTGCCAATGTTGTGTTCCATCCTTCAAATCGTTGAAATTCCAACGTTTTACGGGCCTTGTGAACCGAAGACGCAAATGTGTGCGACACAACGCTTGCAGGGGGGCGTTGCGGACGTGTTCTCGTCCGGGCGTGTTGTGTCATTCGGCGTCCGGGCCGCGCAAAAGCACCGCTGGTTATTATCCCATACGGCGTCGTCATGTCGCAACAGTGAAGAGGCCTAGTTATGGTTCTTGCGTCGGGGTGGTGGCTTGGTTGGTTATGGTCGGGTCCTTTCGGCTGATTCGCATACGAGATATCGGCGCGTACTCGTGCCGCTGTTTCAAGGCTATGCATGGACGACAGCCCATGATTGAGACATTTTGTTGAAAGTGTCCAGCGATTGTCCGTTGTTGGTTTGTGTGTGATTCCGGACCTTATGTGGCCGTTATCGTGGTCATCAATGGACGATCGTGTCATCAATGGGCGGCTGTCCGCGCAACACTTGCGATTGTCGAATATGGATGTTGAATTGTGGTCGGTGAATATGAAGGATCCGAAGTGAAAGGAGTATGCGATGTCGGTGGCGGTGCTTAGCGGCACGACGTCTGGATTGGGACGTGAATTCGTGGATGCGGTGATGGATGAGTGTCCTGAGATTGATGAGATTTGGATGATTGCCAGACGGTGTGATCGGTTGGAATCCATTGCCGCCGAATATCCGCGCATGCGGTTCATATGCCTGTCGTTTGACCTGGCTCAAGACGCCAGCTATGAGGTGTTGAAGGGTGAATTGGAAACACGTAAGCCTGATATTGGCGTGGTGGTCGCCAATGCCGGTGTCGCCGACGCTGGACTGGTGGAGGAATCGCAGCCGGAATCATTGGAACATATGATTCGTCTCAATGCAGTCGGTTCAACGATGCTTATCCGCTTATGTCTGCCGTATATGCGTCACGGATCCTTCGTTGTTCAGGTATCGTCGGTGTCTGCGTTCGCGCCGAACCCGAATCTTACGGTCTATTCTGCGACCAAGGCCTATGCCTCGTTCTTCGCCGCCGGCTTGCGGGAGGAGCTGAAGCCGCGCGGCATCAACGTATTGCGGCTGAATCCGGGTAATATGCGCACCGAAATGCAATCCGGCGTGGCCAATCATCCGGATGCGGCTCACGGCAGTACCGCAGCCAAGTTGCCGTTCATCGACATGGCGAAATTCTCGCGTACCGCATTGCGTAAAGCGCGTGCCGGCTGTGCTTCCTACACCATGCATCCGGTGTATAAGTCGTATCGGGTGCTCGCCAAACTTGTACCGATGCGACTGTTGACACCGTTCTCATGGGGTTGATCGCGATCAAATGGTCAACGGGAAAGTATGGAAACGGCTAAGGTGGCGGATAGTCTGGAATCATGAAGGCAGATGAACAACGTGCCGCTACCCGTTCAGGGCGGCGAATCCTTAACGGCATGTCGGATGCGTTGCTCGAATTGGTCAGCAAGCAGTCATTCGAGCAGATCAAGGTGAACGCCATCTGCGAGCATGCCGATTATCCCCGGGCCACCTTCTATAATTATTTTGCCGACAAATACGATCTACTCGACCATTGCTGGGCACGATTCGCGGATTCGATGGAAACGCAGGATTTCGAAGGAACCAGCGACGGGTTCCATACGTTGTTCGACAGATTCGCGGATTTATTTGACCGCAATTGCGAACTGATGAAGGCGATATTCGCCCACAACGGGCTCGACGGGGCGCTGATGCACAGTCTGACCTCGTATTTCACGGCACGAGTACGCGAATCATGCCGAACCAACCATTGCTATCGTCTTGAAGTGAGCGCGGGCATGCCCCAAGATCTATTGGCTGATTTCTGTGCGAACACCATGCTGCTCATCGTGCGCTGGACGTTCCTGAACGCGACTCCCGTCAGTCGTGAGCAGGCGCATGACCTTATCGACCAACTCATCATCAACACTGAAACCAGTCACCCGGCATCATGAAAGAAGTGAGTTGATCTGCTACGGCAAGTAATGGCGGTTCAATATCAATGGCCAATAACCAATAGGTGGTATGTCGATTGTTGGGGTCACGGCGGGGTTCGTGTCGCTTCGTTTTCCTGTAAAGTTCTTATGGCGGCCATTGCCTTTCTACGGAATCTGACATTCGGCAAATGTGATTCTAGGGCTATAGGCCAAAATGTGTGTTTGATGGTGGCGTTCGATGGCGTTCCTGTATCGCGTGTATCGCGTGCTTGTATGTGGGCGTCGTCGGGTCGCAGGATTGCTGGATTGCAGGATTGTGGGTCGAAGATGCGTCCCGGGGGCGGTGGAGCTCGGATGCCGTGCGCCGGTGTGGAATTCGTTCCAGCCGACATCGGCACCGTGCTCGTCGGGGATGCCGTTCCTTCTCCACACTATTGTCCGTGCGGGGTTGTGAACTGCTTACCATAGTATTTGTTTTACTTCGTTTTTGTATGATATACTTAAA
>CAVBVU010000054.1:0-10202 GCA_963598975.1 Anaerovoracaceae bacterium | reverse complement strand
CACCCTTTTCTGGCCCCAACCGTGAGAAAGCGGCCCTATCTCCCGGTTGTGCACACGGAAAGAGGGTGTGCCACGCCCCAAGAGGTCGAAGCGCCACATCCGCCGACAAAGTCGTGGGCTCGGAGTGAGCCAAACGCGCGCATGTCCGGATAAGGATGTTCAACTACAGGACGATTCGTTTGCACGGTTGCCAAACGCGCGCATGTCCGGATGGGGATTTTTCACCTCGAACAGCCGTTTGAAACCGGCTGAACGCGCGCATCCGAATGAGGGTGGGGAGCGTGCCGGGGCTCCTTTCGACGATAGAGTGGCACACCGATCTGGCTTGCCATATGTGCCACACAATTTGCCACTGATATCGGTGCTCTATACGTCTCTCAGAGGCACTTCACGGCAAGATGCAATGTGGGGTCGAATCGGTTGGAATTACTGAAAGGAAGCCGTTTCCAGGCATGAAAAAAGGGCTTCCAGATTGCTCCGAAAACCCTGATGGCGGAGAATACGAGATTCGAACTCGTGAGGCTGTTACACCAACACGCTTTCCAAGCGTGCGCCATAGACCACTAGGCGAATTCTCCAATTATGCACATTTCGCAACCCGAAGGCGTGAAACGCAACTCGATTAAGATACAACAGACTTGCGCAGAAGGCAAGCGCGGCGTGTCGCGACGTTTTCGTTGCCGCAGTCGCATATCGCCACGCACCCACACACCCACGCACTACCGCACGTCGGCGGCGGGATCGACGTACGTGATGGAAAGAACCTTCTTCGTGTCGCAATCGTAGGTAATGGAAGTGATGGAGGCGAGGGCGGTGCGACGCAGCAGCATATTGTGCTCCGGATGTCCGGTCTCCAGCAGATGACGGTAGCTCCAGATCGGCGATTCGTGACTTACCACCACGATCTGCTCACCCGGATGCTCCTGCACTTTTTCAAGCGCGAATCCTTGCACGCGCCGCGCGATCGACTGATAGCTTTCACCCCAACTCGGCTTCCACAGGTTGCGCACGAGCTTCCAATTGCCGTTCTTCCACAACGCGCCTTCGCCATGGCCGATGCGTTTGCCGCGGAATTCGTTTCCGGCTTCGATGATGCGCTCGTCGGTGGTCAACTCCAGCGGATCCTCTCCGCGAACCGTGCGTACGGCGTTGAGCGTGGTGAGGATCTCTCCGGCGGTTTCACGAGTGCGCTCCAATGGCGACGAATATACTGCGTTCACGCTGTTCATTTGCGGGCTGACCGCGATATAGTGCGCGGTGGCCTGTGCCATGCGCACGCCCACTTGCGAAAGATGGAATCCGGGAAGTCGTTCGTAGAGCAGATGTCCGGGATTCTCCACTTTGCCGTGACGTACGAAATGAATGGTCGTTGCTGGCATGTTCTCGCACCTTTCGTCGAGTTGAAGATTGCGTTCGCGGAGCTATTTTTGCGATCCGCGAAAGGCTTCTTCCAGAGCGTTCAAGCCTGCCTCAATCGTAGCTAAAAAATTTACCGAATTTTATTCTTTGTGAATTTAATTTACCGCGTGTTACGGCAGTGCCTGCGCATAGAGTTGCCCTTGGCTGAAAAAGCCCGCATAAAACAGCACCAATTCCACAACACACCCCCCATGAATCAGTTTGCCTTCAAGTCAAGTTGAAGTGAGACAAATTGATGAGACGAGTTGAAGCGACCAGCATGAGGTGAGCTGCGGACATAAGGTCTGAATAACGCGGAAATCCAACAAAAATCAACATGACCAAACAAACCAAACAAAACCGACCTGCACGCGACGCAAAGCGGCAGGTACAAGCAAAACCGTGAGCAGAAAGGAGCGGCAAAGCATGACCAATAATGTTTTCGCTGGTGCCAAAAGCATCAGTCATCGTCTTTTTGGAGGGTACGCGGAACTTCTTCGCATACCGCATACCGCGCGATTTTCGGTCGGCTCGGTGATTGCGTGCATGCCGTTCCCGATGGTCGGCATGACGATCACGATTTCCGTGCAGCACTATTACGGCAACTATTCGTTGGCTGGCGCGCTGACCGCGGTACAGGCGATCGCATTGGCCGTGGCCAGCCCGGTGCTGGGCAAGTTGGTTGACAAGTTCGGTCAGCGGCAGGTTTCGATTCCTACGATTATTGTGTGGATGATCGCCGCGACCGCTCTGGTTTCGTGCATCACCGCCCAAGTGCCGTCGTGGATTCTGTTCTGCATTGTGCCGTTCATGGCCGCGATCCCGCCGTGGGGCGCCATGAGCCGTCGCCGCTGGACCACGCTGTTGAAGGGCGATTCCGAGAAGACGAACCGTGCGCTCTCGCTTTCCGGCGTGTTCGACGAATGCATGTGGGTGGTCGGCAATCCGCTGGCATCCACGTTGGCCGTGATTTCCGGCGTTCTCGCATTCTCGTTCACCGGCATGTGCGTGCTGATCGGCGCGCTGATGTTTCTCACGGAACTGACCACAGAACCGAAGTCGCAGACGCAGCTGGCTCGTGAGGCCGGCATGACCCGTAAGGAATACCGTGACCACGAGGCCGCGCGTTCCAAGGCGTTGCAGGCTGAAGCGGCCGTGGAGTACGCGCGTGATCGCGCCCGTTCCGAAGGCAAGACCGAAGCGGAAGTGCAGGCCGTCATGGAACAGGCCGCGGCCGACGTGCAGTCCGGCCATAAGGAGTCGATCTGGGGTCCGGGCCTGATCGCAGTGTGCGCCACCTGGTTCGGCTTGGGCGCGTTCCAATCGGCCGCGGGCATCTCGATCGTCGCATTCGCCACGGAAGCGAATATGAAGCAGTACACGGGTTTTGTGTTCGCCTGCTTCTCGTTCAGCTCGCTGATCGGTGCGCTCGTGTACGGCGCGAAGAACTGGACCATTCCGCTGTGGAAGCGTTTCTACTTCTGCCTGACCGTGGTCAACTTGGGTATCGGCTCGTTCATGTTCGCCAAGCATCTGTGGGTGATCATGATCATTTACCTGCTGATCGGCATCTGCCAGGCGCCGACCTGGGTGAACGGCAACCAGCTGATGCTGCACCTGGTGCCGCCCACGCGTTTCACCGAAGGCGTGGCTTGGATGGGCGCCATGAACTCGATCGGCGGTTCCGTCGGATCGGCCATCGCCGGACAGTTCATCGACCGTATGGGCTCGCATGGCGGTTTCCTCGTGGTCACTGCGCTCGCATTGACTTCGTTGGCGATCGCGTTGATCGGTTTCAAACAGATCAAGGACTCCACCGAGAAGCCGATGCTTACCTCCGTGAGCGTGTGATTTTGTGCGTTTTCATGTGACTTGCATGCTTTTGCGATTCATGGGATTTGCAAGACATCAGACATGTGGTTTCGCAAGATGGAGCAAGGCGGATGAAGCAAGACAAGAGCGAGTAAGGCAAGGTAGGAAGCTACAAAGAAGGGCTGCACCCACATGGTTCGGATGCAGCCCCTCGTCGTATTTCGATTCGGCGTTTAGCGGTGTTTGACAGTACTTAACGGCACTTAGGATGACAGTACTCGCGATCAGGCGCTACTTGGCTCGTCTGTCTGAATCTACTACTTCGGCCAGCCGTTGGGCGTATGCTCAAGAGACCAGACTCCCAGCTTGTGCGAGAAGCTGTTCTGCCACTTCGCTTCCAGTTCTTCGGGGGTCAAACGGTTTTCGGATTTCTTCAAACGGTTCATGGCGTTGGTGTGGGTGTCGTCCAGCAGCCACTTGCGGGTCAGGAAGTTCCATACCATGACCACGGCGGTGGCCACGAGTTTGCCCACATTGGTTCGAATCATGTATTCGGTGTGCTGCGTGATGTACGCGTCATAATTCATGCCGTATGTGGAGATCCAGATGATGACGTCGTTCATGAGCAGGCCGATTACGGCTCCGATCACGAAGATCAGGATTTCCATCCATCGGGCCATGTCGTCACGGTGTTTGAACACCAGTTTCATGCTGGCGAGATAGTTGAAAATCAGGGAGATGATGAAGGAGATGGTGGCGGCGAGCACGTTGTGCATGTGGCATACGCCGACGAGGATGTTCAGAATGCCCCAGTCGATGACGAAGGCGATCACGCCCACGAGGCCAAATTTCATAAGCTGTTCGATCAGTTTTCTCACACGTGCCATTTAACACGCGCATGAAGACGGTTCCCGGTTTTCGTTCGGAGGCAAAGCCGAGATGCCGTCAAACTTAGGTCAGTCCCTTAAGCCAAGTCTTTTAAACCACGTCTTTAGACCCAGCCCCTAAACCCAAGTCCTGAAACCGCTCGTTAAAAGAACGACACATCCGAAACGATGCCTATCTTAACCAGCGCAAATCTGACGGCTACCAGCACGAAGAACGCTGCGACGGCGGGAATATTGCACAGAATCAATGCGATGTATTCGCGGAAGAACGCGGCCGGATAGTAGAAGGCCGCGGTGCGTCCGCCTACGCAGACTGCGTTGATGCCAAGTCGTTTGGCGAACATCGCGGCTCGCAGGCAATGGTAGGAACTCGTGGCGATAGTACAGCGCGATGCCCCTCCACGCTCTTCCATAATCGCTCGCGAGAACAGTAGGTTCTCCTCGGTGGAGGTGGATTTGTCTTCCAGAAGGATGCTGCTTTCCGGCACGCCCTGCGAAAGCAGATAGTTGGTCATCGCACGGCTTTCGGAAATCACTTCATCGGCACCTTGCCCTCCGGAAGTGATGATTTTCGCTTGACGATCGCCTTCTTCCCAAGCTTTGATCGCCGCGTCCAGGCGTCCGCGCAAAAGGGGAGTGACGGTTCCGTCATCGAATATGCTGCAGCCGAGCACGATGATGTATTCAGTTTCCGCTGCTTTTTTCGTTTTGTGGCAGATGTCGTTCGAGAGCCATACGCCAATGAGCGCTATGGGAATGTAGCCCACCATCAGTCCTATGAAAATCATGATGTTGACGTAGAGTTCCGAACCCGACATGCCATTTCCCGGTCCCCAAACGAACCAGTATCCGGAGAACAGCAACATAACACCCCATGCGAAGGGAAGCAGGTGGGTGAGCGATACGCCTTCCTTCCGCACGCTGACAACCCCGTTTGCCAACAACGCCACGCCTAGTATGAGGTAGATGACCGGTAGTGTGTATGCGAATACGTAACACGTTACGAGCCGCCATGTGAACGTATTAACATCGATCGGCTTGCTGGATATCAGGTAGAGGAATCCGCTGAGGAGAAGGATTGCCGCTGCTTCCAGAACGAATCCGTTCGAAATATGGTTCGGATACTTCCTGGCCAGAACAACGGTGACGATGCAGAGCATGACGCCAAGGATGCAAAGAATAAGGCCTAGCGTTGTCATAGAAGTCCCTTCCGGAGTGTGGTGAGCTCATTGTATAGCGGTATGGGGATGGCTGTGGGGATGGCGGGATCGGTGGGGAGGGAAGGCTTAGGGGAGTGGCTGCGGGTGTCCGTGAAGAAAGTTTCGAATGGGTGCATGGTTGGCGTAAATATGTTCATTCAGTGAACATTTTATGCATAATGGTTTCGAAACGGTGGGGAAGTTGCGTATATCGCTGATTCCAACCATACCGAGCTGCCGTGTTGCGTTAGTCTCGGAAAAATGAGCGGGTACGAAGAGGAAGGCACGATGATGGCTGATGAAAATCGATTGGCCGAGCAGTGCCGCCAGGAATCGGATACTCGAGATTCCATGGCCGCTTTGGCACGTAGGCGCGCGGATACTATGAAGACCGTGGATTTGCGGCAGGAGAGGGCCTCCGCTTTTGAAGACACCGCCACCACCACTCAGGTGCTGCCGCCGAGTTTCATTCCGTCTGCACGTCCTGTGACGGGTACCGTCCAGCAGACTTCGGCAGGCTCTTCTGCGCGATCTGTGGTTGGGTCGTCGTCCACGGTTGACAGGAAGCAGCCTTCCGTTGGCATAACGCCGAGGGTTGCTTCCAGCGCTCCGCATTATGCGAACTGAGTATTTGACGATTACCGGTTTCCGATGCCCTCTGATTGTCTGTTGCCGCTGTCGTGTTGCCCGGATTATTCCATCTGATTGCCGCAACAATAGAGATACTGTTATTCGACTATTTCTGCGGTACCGTCCGCAGCGTCATCCACGGCACTTTCCTCTATGCCTGCACCGTCGGTCGTTCCATCCTCCGCAGAGCCATCTTCCGTGGTTTCGCCATTGCCGTCGTCCGTATTGACCGGCTGAAGCGCCTCCTCGAATCTCGCGGCCTGCTCATCGTACGCGGCCGCAGCTTCATTGGCCTTGCTTACGGCGGATTCCACGTCGGTGGTGCAGCTCAATGTTTCCGGAGCGGCCACTTCCTCCTGGTACAGTTCGGAAAGCCTGTCAAGATCGTAGGTCGTATCGAAACTGCTGAAGACTTCGGCTATTTTGGCTTTGTCCTGGAACGCCTTCGAATACGAGGTGTTCATGGTGGCCACGGCCTCACGGCAGTTGTTCATGGCCGCCAGTTCACGTACTTTCTGCGAACCACGGAATCCCATGAGACCGAACGTGATTCCACATACCACCGCAATCGCCAGAACCACGGCAACGATACGACTCGTAAAAAGCTTCACCTGCGCATTGACCCGGTCCTCACCTTCCTGAGCACCCTGGATGATGGCGGAGTCAAATGAATCGGAAGGATCTGCGGCGAAGTCATTCCGACCGCTGGAGAATGTGCGGGGCGAATCCGAATTGCCCCTCGATTTCCTTCCATGACGTGCCATTGACCCTCCAACAGTTGCGCCTTACATTCCGGTGTTCATCGGTGTACACCGAAAACATACAAGGCGTATATTACCGTCTCTACCTGCGCTTTACGTTTCCCCAGTGTCGTTCGTTGCCCCCGTGCCATGATTTCGTCTGCGAGATAACGGTGTTGACCGCCTGCAACACTCTCCGTAAAACATGTTTTCCTGATTAAATTGATGAGGACGCCGACGTTGAAAAAGGATTTTTACCATGGGCTTGCTGAAAAGACTTGCCATCACCTTGACATCCTGCGCATTGGCGTGCGCGGGAGTACCGGCATACGCATTGCAGGACGTTGCAATCGTGGATTCCACAACGCGGAATTCCTCCGTGGCCACTTCCGGCACGGTAAGCCTCGCCAAATTCGACAGCAACGACTACGGCGCACACTGGGGCACCTACAACAACACGAAAGCGTTCTTCGACTATCAGGACAATCTGTTCGTACAACAAGCCAAAGGCGTGATCGACGTATCCGTATGGCAAGGAGACATCGACTGGGACAAAGCAAAAGCCGACGGCGTGGAAGGCGTGATCATCCGCCTGGGCTTCGGCTCCGGCAACAACGTCGACGGCAAAGCGCAACGCAACATCTCCGAATGCAAAAGACTCGGCATCCCCTTCGGCATCTACTGATACTCGTATTCGTATGACTCCGCCGGCGCTCGCGAAGAAGGCGAGGACGTTGTCGCCAAATTGCAGCAGCTTGGCGTGAGCCTGAGCGATCTTTCATATCCGATTTACTACGATCTGGAACAGTGGACCTGGACCGGCCACACGCCTCCCACCGATCCGAACGTGTATGACGACATTGTCAACACGTGGTACGGCGTGCTGCAGTCCAGCGGATACCAGAATCTGGTCGTCTACTCGTACACCAGCTATTTGCAGGGACCGCTGAACCATTCGAATATCTATTCCAAGACCACGTGGGTGGTCCAGTATGGCGCCACCATGGGTTTCAATTCCTTCCCGACCAACAGCCGCGGATGGCAGTACACCAGTTCCGGTCAGATCGACGGCATCGACGGCAACGTGGATATGAACGCCTTCGGCAACAAGGATTACGTGAGTGGTGGATCCGATGATGATGTGGTTACTTATGAAGTAAAAGGAGACATGGGGAAGGAGTGGCAGTCTATTGGTGCGGAGAAGAGCGTAATAGGTAAACCTATAGCGAACGAAGTCTGTGATTGGACTTCAAGACGCGTCAATTGCTATCAAAATTTTGAAAATGGCGCAATCTCTTGGACTCCTTCGACCGAAGCGCACTACACGACTGGAGAAGTGCGCAAAGAGTGGGCCCGTCGTAATTATGAGCATGGCGTTTTAGGATATCCAATTGAAGATGAAAAGACGCTTTCGAATAATTGGATATGCCAAAGCTTTGAACATGGGTATGTTTGGGTCCAAGGCACTGATACCAAATATATTGTCCTATATAACCTTCGTGATTCTTTTGATGAGAATGGTGGTTATGCGGTTTTGGGTGGTCCCGGCGCGAACGAGGAGAACATGGGCGACGGCTATTGGCGTCAGCGTTGTGAGAACGGTGATGTGTGGACCCGCAATGGTTCGTCCGAGAAGTACGTGGTCATGTACAACCTTCGTGAAGAATACTATTCTTAAGGGGATTTGATAAGCTTGGCGGACCAGTATCGGAGGAGAGGAAGCTCAGTGATAACTGGCGCCAAGATTTCCAGAACGGATCGATACTCGCGCATTAATTAGTTAACGTGCGAGCCTATTCCGGGTTCTTGGCGTTTGACGTTACGTTGAAGATTATAAGAGGCCGGAGATTGAAGTGATTGTACAATCACTGATTTTGAGGCATATTTTGGAGATGTTTTGTTGTGGATTTTTTAAAAAAGAGTCATAACTACAAATCTATTAAACCTGAATATTGTTTTCTATTGTTTGCGCTTGTTATTGGTTTAAGCTTTGCGTTATTGATACCGGCCGGTGCGGGTGCTGATGAGCCGAATCATATTGCTCGCGCGGCAAGCATCAGTCAAGGAAACATTGTCGCGGATAAAATTACGGATCATCTTGGGTATACCTCTACCTTGGATACGGAAAAGAAGGATGCCGTACTTTACGGTGGGGTCGTCGATAATGCTTTGACGGATACGGCTTGGAATAATATGGTTAAGTTCCATACCGGAAAAAAATCTGATGGAGGACAGGCTAAATATAGTTTTCCTACATGGAAGACGCCAGGTATAGTAAATAATTTAACTCTAGGTGAAGGAAGTCATGTAGAGGCATTTTCTAATGCCGCTGTTAACTCGCCTCTTGTCTATCTTCCTTTTATTGTAGGGTATTGGTTTGCATGTTTATTTACGCATAATGCCTATGCTGTCATTATTGTGATGAGAATCTTTGGGTTATTTTTCTTTTGTGCTGCTATTTTTTGGTGTATTAAAAAAATACCCGCTGGAAAATGGATTCTGACTTCTATTTCTTTGATTCCGAATTTGGTTATTTGTGTCTCCATGGTTACGGCAGACACTGTCACTTATACAGTATGTATTACATTTATGACGGTTTTATTGTCCATCTGTTCGAACGGTGGAGAACTTTCCAAATCGCAATGGTGGATGCTTGCCGTGTCATCAATTGCTCTTGCTTTAGTGAAAGTCACGTATTTACCGCTCATACTGCTCATTGGACTGATTCTTGTTTTTAATGAAAGAAATAAGGGGTCATTTGTCAGACTTATATCTATAGCTTCTTCTGCTGGTCTTGTTTTTCTTCTTTGGTACGGTCGAATTTCAAACATATCTTCATGTGCGATGTTTGATGTCAATGCTTCGCCGACATATCAAAAACAATTTATGATTGAACATCCTTTCTTCTTCATTAAGTTGCTGATAAAGCAGTTAATGGATTCAAATTTCTTTAATCTCGGCATATTTGGACCAATTGGTTTACATGGTCACTGGGATTATAGTGGCTGGATTACGATTTTTATTTTGATGACCGCCATGTGTTTGAAAGATGTCAGAGAAAGAGAAATAAAACTACAAGAGCATAAATCTATTTATGCCGTTAGTAATTTCTTTGTAGTGGCGTGCGTGTTCTTTTTGATATGTTTAGCTATTTACTTACAATTTTGTGAGGTAGGGGCTAATCATATTTCTGGCGTTCAGGATCGTTACTTCCTTCCTATTCTCATTTTGATGATTATGCCGATACGTTTGATCGCAACAAAATGTACGAATTCCGACAGGGAAGAGTCCTCTCTTTCATCTGTTTTTTGGATGCAGATTCTGCAGTTTGGGTCGGCGGTAGCGACAATGTATGTCCTGTTTTCTGGATTGTTCACCAGTTCCATTTATGGGATGTGAGTTTTGAGGCATAGTGGAAAGTATCATGGTGCTTATGGCTGAAGAGACGTTTATTCCCAAGAACATCATCGTGACCGGTGGCTGTGGTTTCATCGGTTCGAATTTCGTGCATTATGTGGTCAATAATCATCCGGATG
>CAVBVU010000053.1:0-10319 GCA_963598975.1 Anaerovoracaceae bacterium | reverse complement strand
GTCCACGGCCGCGGAGACGCCGATCTTCGGTCGGGGCTGTCCGTCCGGATAGAAATCGCCTTCCGGGTCGGGAACGAGATCCACGATGTTCGCACCGCGGGAGTAAACGACGTCGCATCCTTCGGGGGCGATCTGCTTGAAGCCGTCGAGTACGGTGGTGATCATGTCGCGCGGCTGTCCGTCAGGCATCCAGTTGACCTGTCCGGAATTGCCGGCCCAGTCGCCCAGCTGGGTCTGCGCGTCGTCCGCGAGCGGGCCCACGACCGCGATGCGCTTGCCTTCGGAAGCGGCGAACGGCAGGGAGCCGTTGTTCTTCAGTAGGGCCACGGCCTCGCGTGCCACTTCAAGGTTGAGCTGCTGGTGCTCGTCGGAGCCGATGACCGCGTCGATGCGTTCCTGGTCGGGCAGGCGCGGATCCTCGAACAGGCCGAGGCGGAACTTCAACGCGAGAATGCGGGAGACCGCTTCATCGATCAGGGATTCGTCAAGCAGGCCGGTGCGGACGGCTTCGAGCGCGCCTTCGTAGAACTGCGGCGTGGTCATGACCAGATCGTTACCGGCCTTGACCGCGTCCGCCGCCGCGTGCACGTAATCCGGCTTGACCTTCTGCTCCCACACGGAACGGCCAACGTTGTCCCAGTCGGTGATCAGCGTTCCCTGGTAATTCCATGCGCCGCGCAGTTTGTCGGACAGCAACCACTTGTTGAACGTGACCGGAACGCCTTCGATGGATTCGTAACCGAGCATGAATGTGCCGCAGCCTTCCTTGGCCACACGTTCGAACGGTGGCAGGAACCAGGATTCGAGCTTGCGGTGGCTCAGATCGGCTTCGGATGCGTCACGGCCTCCCTGGGTTTCGGAATAGCCCGCGAAATGCTTGGCGCAGGCCAGGATCGCATCCTTGGCGAGCGGTTCGCCGGCCTTGGCTCCACCCTGGTAGCCCTTGACGATGCTGGATGCCATTTCGCCGATCAGGTACGGATCCTCGCCGAAGGTCTCGCCAACGCGGCCCCAACGGGTGTCGCGTGCGATGCACAGCACGGGGGAGAAGGTCCAGTGGACGCCGGTGGTGGAGACTTCCTGTGCGGTGGCGCGTCCGGCTTCCTCGACCTTCTTGGAGTCCCAGGTGGTGGCCATGCCGAGCTGTTCCGGGAAGATGGTGGCGCCCGGCCAGAAGGAGTAGCCATGGATGCAGTCGTCGCCGATGACTAGCGGGATGCCCAGTCGGGTCTTGTTGTTGACGGTTTCGACCGCGCGGGGCAGGTCTTCGGGGGAAGTGTGCAGGATCGAGCCGACGTGCTTGTTGACGATCAGGTCGTCAAGGTCGCCGCTGCGGGCGTCGAGCTGCATCATCTGGCCGACCTTCTCTTCGAGGGTCATACGGCCAAGCAGATCCGCGATGCGCTCCTCGGTGGGCAGTTCGGGGTTCTTGTATGGCAATTCGTTGGTGTTGGTCATGGAATACTCACTTTCTTCGTTGAAGCGATGTCCTTTAATTACCAGTTGGTAGTTTAGCACTTTCGGATCAATCGCGCAAATGGAAGGAGCGGATATTTTCAGACGCGTCGGCGGACCAATATCAATCCGATGCCAAGCGTGCCGTATGCGATCAGCATGACGGCGGGGGACAGCGAATCCGCTCCGGTGTTGGCTATGGTCTTGGTCTTCGTGGTCTCGGCCGCGGAGGAATCGTTCTTCTGGTCGGGCTGGTCCGGTGTGACCGGGGTCTCTTCGTATACCACGGAGGCGACGGCCTGTCCGGGTTCGACCTTGACGACGGTGCCATCGGTGGACAACGTCACCTTGGAGCTGTAGGCGGCGGCGAGGTTGAGTCGCTGGTATCCGTTCGAGTTTGCGTCCAACGGTTCTCCGGAATCGATTTCCGTGGCTGCCAGCACCGCCCGGCGCTGTTCGTCGTTCAGCGTGGGGAATGCGGTGATCAGCAGATTCTCGGCGCCTTCCGGAACGACCGCGGCCTGGCCGGTGGCGGATGTCGGTGCGAATCCGTAGCTCATACGGGCCTGATATGCGGCCAGTGCGGACTGTCGGTCGGTCACGGGCTGCGTGCTGTAATCGTCGGTGAAGTCGTTGGTGTATCCACCGCTCGCCTTGGAGGAATCGGCGGAGTTCGCGTTCAGTGCGGTCACGCAGTTCTGTACGGTCGTCGAATCGTCCGTCGTGTATTCCACGATGTCGGACGATACGCAACGCTGCGCCATATAGGCCTGCATCTCCTGATATGCCGGCATCAGCTTATCGTTGCGGAACTGTTCATCGGACCAGCGTGTCGTCAGACCTGCTTCGGCGATGATGCGTCCACTCATCAAATCGAGTGGATAGTGCACGCCTACAACGAGGCGATTGTTGGCCGCTTCGGAGGCGTGGGTCAGGATTTCCGGTGCGAGCTGTGGCAATAATGTGGCCAGGCCGATGCCGCCGGAATAGGCGAAGGTGGTGTGCCCGGAAGGAAGTGAGCCTGCGGTGGAGAGCTTCGCGTAGCTGATGTCATATGTTTTCCCGGAGGAATCATCGGTCCATGCCGGCAAATATACGATGTCTTCCGACTTCGGCAGTCCGGCGTCCACGTAGCCTGCGTCCGTGCGGTCCACAAACGGACGCGGATGCGCGTATTGCTTCTTCACCGAGGAGTATTGCACGTAATTCGAAAGCAACGCGTTTCGCTTGCCATTGTTGTTGTTTTGGTCCACCAGCAGTTCCGAGGAAAGCGGCAGGTCGCCCTGTGCGAGGCCTTCTTTCAGGAATGTTCCCAATGTCGGGCCGAGTGCGTCGGGAAGGGTGTCTTCGAAGATCATGTCGCTGTCTTTCAGCGCGCGTTGCTGCTGTGGGTTGAGCGGATCGTCGTCGCTGCGGCCTTCGTTGGCCTTGTGGTTCACCGATGTGGTGGCGCTGCTGTTGGCCCTCAGTACGTCCGCGTTGATCACGCGTCCGCTGAGACCCGACGCCGATTCGGAAGGATCCGGTTCGTAATAATTGGTGAAATCACTGAGCAGTGCGACGTAATCCGGTTGGGTCGTATCGGACGGATATGATTCAGCGCATTGCGCCGATGCGGCAAAGCCCAGTGCCAGGGCGATTGCGGCGGTCGCCGAGATGCCGCCGCGCAAGACGAGTCGTGGTGTTCTTCTCATCTATCTCTCCTTTGATATTCCAATCCTCTGTGGATGGCGTATGTTCCTTTTCCATCACAGGCGTTGATGGGGTTGGAGCTGCGTATCTGGCCGAAGATGTGCAGGCCAATTGAAAAGCCCGCCTCCTTGGAAAGCGGAGAGAGAAACTTTCCAAGGGAACGGGCCCTTTGTTACTGTGGTGGAGACTACTTCACCTTCTTGATGAACAGGATCACCACTGCGCCGACCATCACGGCGGCGATGGCGACGGGGAACACCAGGAAGTAACCGCCGGTGGCGACCACGATGGAGGAGACGACGATCGGCGCGATGACCTGGCCGAGCGTGTTGGCGAGGTTCAGGATGCCGAGGTCCTTGCCGGCTTCATTTGGGTTCGGAAGCACGTCGACGTTCAGTGCCTGGTCGACCGCCATGTAGATGCCGTATCCGAGGCCCATGAGCGCTGCGTAGATGAACATGGAGACCTGGGTCTTCATGATCCACGGCACGGCGATGCCGATGGCGATGATGGCGGAGGAGACGAACACAGGCAGCTTGCGCTTGCCGATCTTGTCGGAGATCGGGCCGGATGCCAGCGATACGACCAGTGAGACGATCATGGTGATCACTGCCATGGTGGATACGGTCGATGCGGCGACCTTGGCGTCCTGTCCGATGTACTTCATGCATACGTACAGCTGGTAGCCGACGATCATGTTATATCCGAAGATGAGCATCAGGCGGCCGACGAGTGCCAGGTAGAAGTCGCGTGCGCCCTTGGTCGGCGGGCGGAACTGCATGGCGATCTGCTTGATGTCGAACCTTTCGGCCGTGGCGGTGGCTGCGGACAGTTCGCGGGGGAGCAGCAGTACGGTGCCGATGCCGCACAGGCACCAGCAGATGGTGCCGATCATGAAGCCGGTCTTCGGGGCGTCGATGAACGCGGAGCCGATGATGGTGCCCATGGATTGGCCGACGATCTGGCCGGCGCCGTAGAAGGCGGACATGGATCCGCGGTACTTCTGCGGCACTCGGTCTGACAGGATCGCGACGCATGGCGCGATCATGCAGTTCAGGCCGACCTGCAGCAGCGACCAGGATGCGACGATGGTTGGCAGTGTGGGGGAGATGGAGGTCAGGTAGAAACCAAGTCCCGCGATCGGGCCGCCGACGATGATCCACGGTGTGCGCTTGCCGAAGCGGCTGTGCGAGGCGTCGGACAGCGCGCCGAAGATGACGTTGGAGATCAGGGCGAAGATGATGCCGATGGAGTTCATCGTGCCGAGGATCGTCTCGCCCTGGCCGATGCCCAACGTGTTGAAGCGGGCCGGCAGCAGGACTGTGGATCCGATGGTGCCGGACATCATGAAGACGATGCAGAAGAAGATGAAGCCTGCTCCGAAGCGGCCGAGGTTGAGTTTGCTTACCGGCCTGCCCGTGTCGGGGGCGAGCTCCTCGGCGGTGATGGTCTGCGATTCCATATGTATACCACCTTCCTTGGTGTGTATTGCAGTTGATGGTTGGGTGACTTCGTTGTTCCGGTTACTGGTTACTGCCAGATAACTTATAAGTTATCTATAGGTAACTCTGCTGTCAAGTTGATAATGGTGTCACGGTGTGTCTTGTTGATTTTCCGTGATTCTTGCGCGGATTTGCGGCATAATTACTAATTGGTAACTTATATGAATTGCCTGGTGTGTCTGGAGGTGTGGCATGGTAGTTGACGGAATGAGTGGCAGCGAGTTCGACGTGCTCGGCAAATCCGCTATCACCGCATTGATGGCGGAATCGAAGCCGAAGAAAAAGACGGTGTCGAAAAGGATGAGTGCCGAAGAGCGTCTCGGGCAGATCATCGATGTGGCAGTGCGGCTGATTGGGCAGAAGGGTTATCGCGGGCTGTCCTTGCAGGATATCGCGTCCGAGATCGGCGTGACGCAGACCGCGGTGATCCACCGTGTGAAAAGCAAGCACAATCTGCTGGTGCTTGTGGTGGAGCGCTATTACGACATGACGGGTGCGGAGGTTGAATATCTCAATCGTTATCGTGCCGGTGGCGACCGTGAGGGGCAGAGGCCGCGCGTTCCCGAGGCCTTGCGTGTAGTGGCTGAGCAGAACGTGCGGCAGCCCGAGATGGTCAGGCTGTTCCAGATGCTCAATACGGAGGCCATGTCTGCCGAGCATCCTGCGCATCAGTATTTTGTGGAGCGAACCAAGGGGTTGTGGACCAACTTCGCGCAGTTTGATTGGGATGTGCCGGAAGGTGTCGATGGCATGCTGGCCTACCAACTGGCCAATGCCGCCATGTATGGACTTGAGGGGCGCTGGCTGGCCGATCCCGAGGGTGTGGATTATCTGGAGGAGTGGAAGAGGTATGAGGAATATCTGTTTCCGTCTCCTCGATGGGATGGATATCGGTAGTGGCTGTCGGCGTGACTCTGTGTGGGATGCGTCTGATGTTTGTTGGAATGGTTGCTGGCGTGTCGTGGTTTGACAGATAGGTTATCGATTAGTAAGTTACTGGTTAGTAATCAATAACAATCGGATTATTGTTCCGGTATCCGATTGCTGTTGATTACTACCGATCAACACGTCCAAACGTGCCTCACGTCGTCGTGCGGCACCAGCCAACCGAAGGATGACAACCATGGCAGAATACAAGACCCAGGTCGAGCGGTATCGACTGTTCGAAATCAATCTCACCGGAACCGCGGAAGGCAACCCATATCAGGATGTGACGCTTTCCGCCGACTTTACCAATGCCGAAACCGGACAAGTGGTCTCGGTCGGTGGATTCTACAGGGGTGACGGCAACTATTCCGTGCGCTTCATGGCATCTACGGAAGGCTTCTGGTCGTTCGTGGTCCACAGCTCTGATCTTGCGCTTGACGGACAGCAGGGCGATTTCGTCGTAACCCCGGCGTCGCAAGGCAACCACGGTCGCGTGCTTACCGCATCCGAAGCGCTTTCCGACAAGGCCGGCGAAGCCTATGGCAGCGAACTCAAGTACCGCTTCTCCTACGAGGATGGCACTCCGTACCAGCCTTACGGCACCACTTGCTATGCGTGGGTGAGCCAGCCGGCTGAGGTGCAGGATCGTACCGTCGCCACGCTCGCCGAGGCTCCGTTCAATAAAATCCGCATGTGTGTGTTTCCGAAATTCTATGATTTCAACACCGCCGACCCATGGGCCTATGCCTACCCGGGCGCTCGCGAGACCGGCTTCGACCATACCCGTTTCAACGAGGAGTTCTTCGAGAATCTCGACTTCCGTCTCGGCCAGCTCGACGAACTCGGCATCGAAGCGGACATCATCCTGCTGCATCCATATGACAAGCCGGACTGGGGCTTCTCCAAGATGACCAAGGCCGAAGACGAGATGTACCTCGCCTACATGACCCGTCGCTACGGTGCCTACAGGAACGTGTGGTGGTCGATGGCCAACGAATACGATCTCATGCCGCAGAAATCACTTGAAGACTGGCGTGAATACGCGCGGGTGGTCATGGCCAACGACGCGTTCGGCCACCTGCGTTCCATCCACAACTGCATTCCGATCTACGACTACAACGAACCGTGGTGCACGCACTGCTCCATCCAGCGTGTGGACGTGACCCGAACCACCGAATGCGTCTCGGACTGGCGCAAGGCCTACGGCAAGCCGGTCGTATGCGATGAACCGGGATACGAAGGCAATATTTATTGGGGTTGGGGCAACCTGACCGGCGAGGAGCTCATACGTCGCTTCTGGGAAGGTGCCATGCGCGGCGGCTATGTGACCCACGGCGAGACATTCATCGACGAAGGCGAACAGATCTGGTGGGCGCATGGCGGTGAGCTGCACGGCGACGCTCCGGCGCGCATCGCCTTCATGCGTTCGATCTTCGAAGATGCTCCGCTCGACGCTGCTCCGTTGGACGGTGATCTTGATGCCGACCAGGCATGGCCGATCGCCAATCCGATCAATGGTTCCGTGAATGTGGCTCCCGCGCTTGAAAAAGCCGCGCAATATTGGGATGTCCCCGTGTTGCGCAGCGGCGATGAGTACCAGTTGATCTATTTCGGCTGGTTCCGTCCGAAGCATCGTGAGATTCCGCTGCCGGCGGGTTCGTCCTACGTGGTCGATGTGATCGACACGTGGAACATGACCGTCGAGACGTTGCCGGGCATCTGCGAAGGATCCGTACGCGTCGACCTTGGCCGCCAGTACATGGCCGTGCGAATCCGCAAGGCCTGATCATCGCATTTCGCTCCTCCCTCGGCTAGAGGGAGGAGCCTATCGTGCGTTTCATTTCGTTTCATGACAGAGGTATGAGGGAAGAACTATGTCTGCAACCGCCAAATCCCAGGGTAAACTGACGTTCCTGACGAAATTCGCCTTCGGTATGGGCGATTTTTGGACGTCCATCGGCAATATCGCCATGGCCACCTATCTGACCATGTTCTATACGGACGTCGTCAGGCTTTCTCCGTCCATGGTCGCGTCCATGCTGCTCGTCGTGCGTCTGATCGTGGCCTTCTGGGACCTTACTGTCGGCATTCTGGTTGATCAGACCAAATCCCGTTGGGGAAAGGCGCGCCCATGGATGCTGTTCGGTGGTATCGCCTACGGCGTGGCGTTCCTGTTCCTGTTCCTCGATCCGTTCGGCAATTCCCTGGCGGGCGTGGTCTATGCATGGGCCGTGTATGCGATTGTCAACGTCGCCTACTCGACGGTGAACGTCTCATATGCCTCGCTCACATCGCTGCTGACATCAGACTCCGGGGAGAAGACGCAGCTCAACATCTTCCGCATGACCATCGCCAATGTGGGTGCCATGCTGGTGTATGTGCTTGCCATGCCGGTCGTGAACGCATTCGGAGGGTCGTCGATCGGCTGGGGCGTCTTCTTCGGCGTGATCGCCGTCATGATTCCGTTCGGCTACTGGTTCACTTTCGCAAACACTCGTGAAATCTCTTCCATGGAACCGGTCGGTGGTATGGACGGCGCGAGCGGCAAGGTTCCCGTAAGCGGCCATTTCAAAGCGCTGGTGCGTAACAGGTACTGGTGGCTTACGCTCGGTCTGAATTTCGCGTTATGGACCTACAATGGCATCGCCAACGGTATGGCCGCCTATATCGCCAAGTATGTGCTCGGCAATTCCAACCTGACCGCGGTGATCGGTCTGGCCACGGTCATCCCCATGGTCGTAGGGCTGCCGTTCGCAGGGCCTCTCGTCGTCAAATTCGGCAAACGCAACTCCTCGATGGCTGGTCTTGTTCTGGTGGCGGCCGGCAGCCTGCTGGTATTCGTGGACCCAAGCAACCTGTGGGTGTTCTTCATCTCCATCATCGTGCGCATGATCGGCATCGTCCCGATGAACGCGGCGCTCAACGCCATGAGCGGCGATGTGGTGGAATACGGCGAATGGCAAAGCGGTGTGCGCTCCGACGGCATTGTGTTCAGCTCATCGAGTTTCTCCATGAAGGTGGCCATGGGTGTCTCTTCGGCGGCCATCGCGTGGATCCTCGGCATCAGCGGCTATGACGGATCCCTCGCCACGCAGTCCGTCGGGACCGTATCCGCCATGGTCAACACCTTCGTATGGGTGCCGGTCTCCATGGTGGTGGTTATGGCCGTGTTGCTGTTCTTCTACGATCTTGACGGACGCATCGGTCGGGTCGGCGAGGAGCTTGCCGCTCGTCGTGCGTAGCGGAACGTTTTAAGATGTCCGGGAAATTCGGGCGTGCATCCTGTGGGTTGCACGCCTTTCCTTGTTGATGGACGATTTCGCGATACGTCGCAACGCCCGATATAGGAAAGGCGTTCGTTGTCTTGGGCGTCCATATACTTACCTTTAGTAATGACTATTAGTAATGATATGTGAGGTGTCATGACGCAATCGCAGGATATGCGACAACTGTCATTGGATGATGTACGTGATCTGATCGACGCATGCTGGGCGGCGAAACGCATCACCGAAATGCTGCCGGAACTGCCGAAAAACATGAAACCACGGCACGTGCACGTCATCGACGCCATCTGGCATCTCAATCATCAAACCGAAACCCCGACTCCGGTGGCACGGGTCAGCGGCATCAGTGCCTTCCTGGGCGTGACCGCGCCGAGCATCACCAAACTCGTCAACGAGCTGGTCGGCAAAGGACTCGTGGTCAAACACGCATCCGAAACCGACGGTCGCGCGGTGACGCTGAGCCTGACCGAACCGGCCGAGGAAATCCGCGAACTGTACGTGCACCAATTCCACGAACATCTACGCGGAGTGCTATCCGGCATCGATCTGCAGGACGCCGCAACCACCGTCGCCACGTTACAGACCATGCATCGGCTGATGGACGCGGATCGGGGAGGGGAATGGACCACCCAAGTGGCCGACACCTGGCCGGCGCGTATCGCAATGCTGATGGCTGACGGAGGATCACAGCCGAATACGGCAACAAAGTGATAAGTCGGACGGCAGATCGCACGACAGACCGGACCACATTCACCCCATATGGCAAACATGCGCTCATGCATATGCAAAAGGCTGAGAAGAGAGGAATCGTACAACATGGCAAAAAATGGAAAATCGAAGAAACAATCGGAGCAAGCGATTCAGGAGGAATCGCAACCCGGCGAGTGCATGAATGAAAAACAACTCACCATCGTGGTGGTGGCGCTCGCCATCCTGACGTTTCTGGGCATTCTGTCCGAAACATCGCTGAACATCGCCTATTCCACGCTGATGGAGGAGTTCTCCATCAGCGCCGATGTGGTGCAATGGCTCACCACGGGCTATCTTCTGCTGCTTTCGGTGGCGATTCCGACTTCGCCGTTCATGGTGCGTCGCTTTCCGACGAAATCGCTGTTCGTCACCGCCATCGTACTGTTCTCAGCCGGTACCGTGGTGGGTGCGCTTGCGCTGAATTTTCCGATGCTGCTCGCCGCGCGACTCATCATGGCGCTTGGAACGGGTGTTTCACTGCCGCTGTTGACCAACATCATTCTGGAAAAGGCTCCGTTCCGCAAGCGCGGCATGATGCTCGGCCTGGTCAGTCTCGTAACCTGCGCAGCACCCGCCATCGGCCCGGTGTTCGGCGGATTGGTCATGGAATTCCTCGACTGGCATTGGATCTTCTACGCCATGATTCCGTTCCTCGTGATTTCCTTCCTGCTTGGTCTCGCGACCATCCCGGATATCCGCCACGGTGAAC
>CAVBVU010000052.1:0-10737 GCA_963598975.1 Anaerovoracaceae bacterium | reverse complement strand
GCGAATTCTGCTAAGGTACAGATTAATTCAACCCGTGAATAACCATCAAAACAGTTGATGACTGATTGCGGTCGGCTTCGGTAGTATAATACGTATCTTCCTGTGGGACGTATCAAATGGTATTTGCTAGATACTGCATTGCTGATGAAAAGAGTGGTGGTAAAGCACGGACAGTGCTTTTTGCATTAAAACGCCTGTTTGATTTTGTTGATAAAACACTGAAATACTCTTTGATTTGGTCATAACTCAGTGTGGGTGTTGCTTAGGCGGGCTATAATGCCAATGACATGTTATATGTTGTGTTGCTGAAATAGTGACGGATAAATTGCGTTATTTGTTGAGGGTATAGGTTTATGGCGGTATCGGCTGTTGAAAATCTAAACGAAATATAAACATTGAAATATTGCGTGTATTTTCGATGTTTTTTGATTGTAGTTTGTCATTATTTTGCGTCTAATTACCGGTTTGCAGATCTTGAGGGCTTTCCGCATATTTTAAAATATTGGGTCGATAAATTAGCTGGTCAAACTGGTGTTTGTTGTTTTTTGATGATCACGGGTTACTTTATGGTCGGTAAATCATTTAAAGTAGCTCGTGTGATTAAGACTGATATTCAGGCGGTCATCTATAGCGTAATACTTTGCGTTTGTTACTGTGTGTTGATGGTGACGCAAGCGTTTTCGGATTCTGTTATTCCACGGTGGCATGCCTTGCTCGAAGTCACTACCTTTTTTCAGTCGATATTTCCTGTGTGGAATTCTGTGTATTGGTTTGTTGCTGCTTACGTATTTTTGCTGATTATATCGCCGGTGTTGAATCTAATTATTTCACATTTTAATGCTCGCAGCATATGTTGGTTATCATTGTTTTTTCAAGTGTGAGCATATGGCAGTTGTTCTCTAAATTTTCGGCGTGCTGGAACTATTTGTTGTATGCGGCAATTGTTTATATGATTGGTGCTTGGATTCGTTTGTATGCTGATAGAATCCGTGCGAGCCATCCATATTTGAAAATTACTGGTGTGATTGTCTCGTCGGCTTTATTGCTTTTCCTCTTCTCAGTGGAGATCGTATCTAATGGGGCTATTGCAGATTGGTTTAACTGGTCTGGACATACTATGTATGGTGGCGTTCCTGTCCTCCCTATGATTATTGCGGCATGTATCTTTTATGTTGTGCTGCAATTACCCGTAAGGACAGGTGGCCCCGGACCGATGCGTGTGTCTTCATTGATTGCCCGGCAAAATGTTTGGGGTGTACTTGTTGCATGGAAATCAGACCTTTTTTGTGGCGTTTTGGTATGCGGTGAATCTATGCATTCCATGGGTGGACGGTCCTGCGATGATGGCGATTCACGCGGTTGCCATAGTGGTGCTGTTCGTTGTTCTGACGCTGCTGTCCGTGATTATCAATGTTGTTTTGGTGACTCCGATCACCGGATTGATTATGCGTTCTTCGGTTGTACGTCGTGCGTCTCGTGCCATTGACGATGTATGGAATTTTTAAGCATAACAAAAAGATTGAGCCGCAAGAATGAACTGCCTCCCATTTCTCATGTCCAAGAAATGGGAGGCAGTTCAGAATATTGCGGCTCAATCTTTTTTAATGGAACATCCCGGTGAATTTGTCACTTGCGTTCGTATACAACGGTATCCATTCCTTCTACAGTAATGGTTTTCACTGGCGTGTATCGGTCTTCGAGGATTTCGGTGATGGCCGGCTCGGGCAGTGTGTAATACGGCTGCACCACGAGGTATTTCGCACGGGCTGTGGCGAATTCGTCACGTAGCTGTTGCGTGTAGCTTTCACTGAACGAGGCTTCCCAATCCTGAAGCCAGGCAAACTTGTACATCGGAGTCAGGTCGTATTTCAGATATGCGTCGACGAGCACGTTGTACAGCACTATATCGCCTTGAGCTTCTTGGATGACCTGTTCCAATTCAGGCTCGTCGTATATCGGTTCGGACCAGATGAGCTTGTTGTCGATTTTGGCCTGATATCCGCACAACAAGGCGAGAATCAGTCCTAATGCCACTAACGTTTGCCATCGTACGATAAAACGTTCGTTGATAAATTGGCATACGGTACCTAGAAGAATTGGCAGGAAGATTGCCGCTACTGCGGCGTAATGCTGATAGGGGTTGATGTTGAAAAACAGTGCGATGAGCAAAAGTCCGGACAGCGCCATGGTGCTGTCAATGGGATTGCATTGGCGCTTGAACAGCATATGGGCCAGACCGATGAGTATCATGGCGCAGGGTACGCACAGGATGAGCACGATGGTGTTGTTCTGTGCCGAGAGTAAGCCTTCTGAGCCGCCCGCATAGCTGAGGTTGAACAGAATCGTACCATACATGAAATCGTAGAACGCCTGATGAACCACGAAATAGATGCAGAATGGTACAAGTGGCAATGCGACGCCTGCGATGAAGAACAAAGCGCATGTGAACAGTGCTTTCCATTGCTTCCATACGATCAGCATGACGGTGATGACCAGCACGATAACACAAACGGACAGCGCATTAGTCAAACGCGACAGCAGACAGACACTGAACGATAGTCCGTATATGAACGGATGCCACCACGGTACCGATGGCTTGACGCCGTTGCCACCCAGCTTGAACCATCGGACGGCGATCAATAGGGAAATGGCCAGGAACGGCAGGCAAAGAGGCTCAATCAGATCCCAGGAAGGAGCGCAGAGGATGCCTATCCATACGGCAGATACCCACGCTATAGCTATCGATATCGCCGTGCCGTACTGCTGAGGCACGAACTCCTTGGCGAGAAGATACAACGTGTTTATGGTGATGGCTGCCCAGACTACGGTGAGCAGGAAAATGCCCAGCGAAGATCCGGTGAGCTTCCAGCCGAGCATATTGAACAAGAAAATCATGGGACCTTTCTGATCCCAGAAATCCACGTATGGCACACCGCCCTCGGCCCATATCTTGCCGGTGAGCTCGAAAATGTACTGGTCGGAATACCAGGTTTCGTACAATGGATAGATAGGGGAGAGAATGTCCGTAAACGTGAGCAGTACGGCAACGAATAGTGAATTTATCACTATCGGAATCGCGCGGTGTATAGTATGGGTGCGGGCTAGCTGAGGACTAGCAGCTTCCCTTGTAGGGGTTGCGCTTCCGGGAATTGAAATGGTCATTGACACTTCCTTGGAATTGAGCAGGTGTTCAAATGCGTTGGTAAATGTTGTATGTGCCGAAATCATCGGTAAGGGAACGGACGAATTGATATTTTGCGTTTAATACGTCCGTAATCACCGGGGTCAGATCGCCGTACTGCTGTACCACGAGTATTTCGGTGCTTGGCTGTGAGTAGGAGTCGATGATTTTGGTTCGCATCTCATTGCTGAACTCCGCCTGCCAGTCTTGGAACACCGCGTACGGATAGGCCGGGGTTACGTCGTTGAGCGTATAGGCCAGTGAATTCATGTTGTAGAACGCTATGGAACCCTGCGACTGTTCCGTTAGCTGGGCAACCCATGTGTTGTCGAATTCCGGCCAGGTCATGACCTGACGTGTACGCAGGCCGGCGTAGCCGAGCAGCAAAACAGCCACGCACGCCAATGCCGCAATGTGAAGCAATTGGTTGCGGAGAAGAATTATGGCTGGTATCAGTGCCATGGGAAGGAACACCACATCGATTAGCGTGTAATGAAGGTAGGACCCGGTTTGAATGGCGAACATCTGGAAGAACAGCACGGAGAACGCGACGGACCCAAGTATAAGGAAAACCGAACTGCAGGTGATTGCCTTACGCTGAATCGCACGCACAACGCCTGTTATCAGCATGACTGCCGGAACGATGAATACCAAAACAAGTGTCGTAAGTCCGGGAATGCCGGCTGTGGCGCTCAGGCCGCCCGCATAGTGCAAGTTGTACAGCACCGTGCCGTACATGAATTCGTAAAACACGCCATGTACGGCGAAATATATGGCGAATGGAATGAAAAACGTCGCGACACCCGCCAGGAATCCCAGAATACAGGTTCCCAGGTTTTTCCATGCGCGTCGCATTATGAGCAGAACAGTCAATACCAGCAGGCCCACGCATACGCCCATCGCATTGCTCAGACGGGTCATGAAACATACGCCGAAGGCCAGTCCATGAACATATGCCCAAGTGCTTGGAATATGCCAAGCATCACGATTCGTAGGGTGATCCTGATATGCGAACAGTGATCTCAATAACAACCATGCGCTTGCGGCCAAAAACGGCAGGCAGAACATTTCGGTCATGTTCCATGATCCGGGCATGCATATCGCAATCCATAGCACGCAAATCCACAGCGTCAGCATGCTGGTTGCGTAAGATTGCGCGGATTCGCGGCTATTAGGGCGTTCATGGTTGAAAACGGTGCCGATGATCAGCCATAGGAACCACATGGTGGCAAGCAGAAAAACGCATTCGATGACGACGATGCCATAGCCGTTGCCGGTGAGCTTCCAGCCGAGCATGTTCACGAAGAAGATGAACGGTCCTTTTTGGTCCCATATGTCGCGATATGGAACACCGCCTTCGGCCCACACCTTGCCGACAAGCTGGAAGAAATCCTGATCGGGCATCAGCCGTAGGTTCGATTGATGCAACGGTGAGAAAAGGTCGAACAGAAAAACAGCCGCAATGGCAGCCAGAGCATTGACGGCCATGTACAGCGGCATGTGTTTTCGAGACCTTGTGATGTGCGAAGTGCGGACGGCAGTCATATACTTCCCTCTAGCGTATGGGCCGGGCAGGAATGCCGACCACGGTGGTGTTCTTCTGCGTTATGGAACGGGTGACGACCGCTCCCGCGCCAACGGCCACATTGTCCGCTATCGTTACATCTCCAATAATGGAAGCGCCGACACCGAGATCGATGTTGTCTCCCAATTGTGGCGCGGAAAAATCCTTGGCTGAGTTTCCTATGCAATTGGCGCCATGAAGCACGCAATTCTTACCGATTCGCGAATCTCCGTTGACGACGATATTGCCGTAATGGTAAAGACGGAGTCCCTCATCGAAGATATTTTCGGAGATCTCAAAGCCAAGGCGTATTCCCAAGTGGTTCTTCCGCTTGCGGGCCCATAGAAACATCACATAGTGCAATGGACTCTTATGCCGGTTGTTGTACCGATATTCGCATATGCGCAGACGCTTTTGGAACCGCCAAATCTGAGCTCTCGGATCATCGGTGAGGTATGCGATGATCGTATCTTTGCGCCCTCCATACAGGTAGGCGCCGCGTTCCGCGGATAGAAACCGTTGCAAGTCGTCTTTTGTTTGAATCACTGCATGTCCTTGTAAGGATTTTGCCCGGGCTATATTCTGGTTTCGATTACATAGCGCGGACGGTGTTTGGCCTCCATGTAGATCTTGCCTATGTATTCGCCGATGATGCCCATGGACAGCATGAGCAGTCCGCCTATCAGCCACAGCGAACACATGATCGAGCCCCATCCCGAGACCACATTGTTGCCGGCCCAGGAAACGATGACATAGATGAACATGCCGATGCCGACGAGAATGGACAACAGTCCTACACTGGTAACAAAGCGAAGGGGTTTGACGGAGAAGCTAGTGATACCTTCGATTGCGAAGCTGATCATTTTCTTCAGTGGATACTTGCTTTCTCCGGCTTCGCGTTCACCGCGTTCGTACGTGACCACCGCGGTCGTGAAACCCAGGTCGGGCACGATGCCCCGAAGGAACAGGTTGACTTCTCGATATTCGGAAAGCGTTTGGAGTGCGGCGCGTCCCATCAATCGGTAATCGGCGTGATCCCGAACCGTTTCAGCTCCCATCCAAGCGTTCAAAGCGTAGAATGCGTGTGCCGTGTTGCGTTTGAACCATGTGTCCTTGGCACGGCTTGAACGGACTCCGTATACGATTTCAGCTCCGGAAACATACTGTTTGACGAAATCGTCGAACACGTTGATGTCGTCCTGAAGGTCGGCATCCAAACTGATGGCGGCATCGCATCCATCCTCCAGAGCGGTCATCAGACCGGCCAGCAACGCATGCTGATGACCTCGGTTGTGAGCGAGTTTCGCGCCATGGAACAATGACGGGTCGGTGTCATGAAGCTGCCTGATGTATTGCCAAGTGCCGTCTTTCGACCCGTCATCGACGAAGAGTACACGACTATCTTCGGAAATCAGGTGGTCGGCCTTCATATTGGCGATCTTGCTGCGCAAAACCGGTGCCGTAATAGGAAGCTGTTCCTCCTCGTTATAGCAAGGAATCACGAAAAATATAGTCGGCTGCTGGCGGCTCTCGGTGCTTGTTTTCAAATCAGCCATTTCTTCTCCACATGATTTTCGTTCTCTGATCTACTTACACTATATGGATGAGGGGGGAAATCTTTGCCTCATAACCCCTATGAAGAGGTATCTTTTGTAGGGAAACGAGGGGATTGTTGGGGTCTCGTTCACATCAAATAGCTTTGCTGCACGCTGTCGAGCATGTGTGCGGACGTGAACTTGCCGAGGTATGTCTTGCGTACCTCGGCAGGGGAGAATCTGTCTCCGCGGGATCGTTCGGAAACGACCTGTTCCACGCGGCGGCATCCCTCCTTCACGTCACCTGCCGGGAATAAATACCCGTTCACGCCGGGCTGTACCACCTCATTGCTGCCGGTCACATCGGTGGCAACGATCGGCACTCCGGCACGTAGCGATTCGACTAGCGAATACGGCAGGCCCTCATATAGCGAAGTCAGCAAATACACATCGAACGCCGCTACCACGTATTCCGCGTCATTGCGATAGCCGAGCAGATGCACGTTGCCGGCAAGTCCATTGCTTTCAACGAACTTCGCCACATCATCCTGCAGATCGCCATCGCCTACGCATACGAAATGCACCCGCGGATCATGTTCGACCACCATTTTGGCGATCTTCACGAAAGTCATCGGATCCTTCTGCGCGGCCAGTCGTACGGTCGAACCGACAATGATCGCATCCTGCGGCAGGTCGGACAATCCCAGAGCGCGCAAGGCCTTTTCCCGTGACGGCAGTGCGATGTCGGGAATGCCGTTGTATACGACCTTGAACTTGGTCGGCTTATCTACCTTGCGTTCCAACGCGATGTCACGCTCGCCTGCGGAAACGTTGAAAGTGAGTGTTGTGAACAGTCGACTGAACGTGCGTTCGATCAACGTGAATACTTTTTTCTTCGATTCGGAGAATTCCTTCGCCTGGAACGCATAAGCGTGGGGTGTGTAGAAGACCTTCGGCACGCGGCTTCCGACGGCTGCGGCGCGGCCTATGATGCCGGCTTTCGAACTGTGGCAGTGCACGATGTCGGGATGGATCTGCCTGATGAGCTTGCGTACTTGAAGCCAGGCCTTGATGTCATGCTGCGGGGAAATGCTCCGAACCATTTCGGGAACGGGAATGAGCGTCGCGTGCTTCTTCATTTCGGGAATGGCTTTGCGATAGTAGTCATCGACTCGGCTGGTTCCGTAAGCAACCGTTATGTCGAACTTGTTATGGTCGATGCCGTTGACGATGTCTACGACATTGCGTCCGCAACCACCCATGGCTTCCTGGACGATAAGTAGTTTCTTTTTTGCTGCGGTCACGATGTTCCTCTGGCTTCTTGTGGTGTTTGAGACTTCCGTGCGAATGTGGTAATGCGATCGTTCTGCGTCATTATACCCTCTTTAATGAGGGATGTTGGGTGCAGAAGTGCCCCTTAATGACGTGTCATGCGTGTAATATGCGAAAAGATGTCAAGAAATGTTGGAAGGGAATGCTGAAGTATGGCGGGAAACGAGTTCAAGGAATGGCCGGAAGTGCAGTCTCCGAGTGGAACTCATGGTGACCAAGCCTCGACGACCTACGATTTTCCTCTGGCGGAAGTGGATGAGTCCGCTGCGGAAGACGCATCTCGCGGACTTTCAATCGGTGGTGTCGCCGATGCCTTGGCGAACGCGCAGCCGGAAGGATTCATGTATCGGCATCGTCGTGAACTGGTTGCCGTGGTTTCGATTGCCGTGGTCGCGGCCGCGGTGTCGGGAGTCTTACTCGGTTTGCGTAACCGCGTTGACAGCCAGGAAGTGCTGAGCTCCTGCCAGCAGTCCGTCGATATTTACCAGTCGAGCACGGAACGTCTGAAGAAGACCCTTGACGGCGTGGCCGATGATTTGCAGATCGCGGAGAACCAGGTGTTGGATTCGCAGACCGTGGCCGACCTGCATGACGCGGTCGACAAGGCCAATGAAGAGACAGACGTCAACGTCAGCTGCGATGCTTCCGCTTCGGTTGAAGACAATCAGGCCAGCGATGAGAAGCTCACTGCGGCCACTCGCGAGTTGGGAGACAAGGTTGAGGCCATTCTCAGCGCCAAGACCGCTGTCGAACGTTCCAAGACCGCTCGTGATACGGCTGTGGCCAAGGCGGAGTTGGTTGATAAGGTCAATGAAGGCCAGAGCGCGCTTGCCAATGTGAATTCCAAGGATTTAAATGCCCGACAGGATTTGTCCGTGGCGTTGAACGACGCTCAGCAGGTGGCCACCACGTCTACTTCCGGTAGTCCGAGTACGTATACGGATCAGATGCAAAAGCTGCAGGAGGCCATCGATAAGTACAGCTCAACGGCGGAGTAAACGTATAGTTTACGTGATTGACCGCGTGTTATACCCCCATTGACCATGAAAGGGGGTATTATGCTCGGTTATGGTCAATCATTTAGTAAAGGGCAACGGCGGAACTGCGAGAAAAATCGCTATTGCGGTAGCAGTGTTTCTCGGCGTCGTCATCATCTACTGTGCATTGCTGGTCAACAGTGCATTGCAAGTGAAACGACACGTCAGTCAGGCGGTTTCCATTGTTCAGTCGGCTAACATTGGCTCTGACGTGTTTTCAGCCGTACCTGCTCTGGCCGATAAAGCGGAGCAATTGCAATCTGAAACCAAGGCCGCTCGGTCTCAGACCGATGGCATTGTATGGCGCATAAGCACGCTTATTCCTTATTTTGGGAATGATTTTTCCGCTGTAAGTACGGCTGTGACGGCGTTGGATACCATGGCCAACGATGTGATCCCCAACGTCAGTGATGCGTTGCAGGAACTGCAACAGCAGGATATCGCGTCCGAAGGCGCGTTGAATGTAGCGATGGTATCGTCGATGGCGGATACCATCGCCCAGGCGAATACATCGATCCAACAACAGTCCAAGGCTTTGGAGAACGCTCCCGAACCGCATATCGGCAAAGTCCGTGATGCTGTGGAGACCGGCACTACGTTATTCGGTAAAGTGGCTGAGCAAAGCGACCAGTTGGCGAAGGTCGCGTCCATGATTTCCCAACTTGTGGATGGCGGCGAGGGAAAGTACCTGATTATGGTGCAGAGCAGCGCGGAGGCTAAGGCGGCAGGTGGTGTTCCCGGTTCCATCGGATCATTGGAAGTCAAAGATGGCAAAATCTCCGTGGGAGAATTCTATTCCGATTCGGAATTCCAAGTTGTCGGAGACATAGACGGTACTGAGCAAATCAACCAGATGTACGCAATCTCCCAATTCGGCATCAATTATGGTGGGGATATCCGTCTGGCAACGGCGTCTCCGAACTTCACGATTGTCGCCAAGTATGTTGCCGAATCATGGAGTCAGCAGTCCTTCGGAGCTGGTGACACTATTAAGGGTGTGATGTCTCTTGATCCTTATGCGTTGCAGAGCATGTTGGGAGTACTCGGCGGCGTGACACTCAGCAACGGAGTCCAACTTGACGGGAGCAACACGGCGCAGTATCTGTCGAATACCGTTTACCGTGATATCTCGGACCAAAACCAGCAGGATGAGTTCTTTAAGGAATCCGCTCAACTGATCATGCAGAAGGCATTCGGATCGTTTAGCGCCGATAACATGCTTTCCCTGGTTAAGACCATGTCTACGCTGGGACAGCAGCGCCATATCTATAACGTCAGTTTTGCCGATTCCGGCAAGAGTGGATGGAACGGAGAATTGTCCAGCGATCCGCAGCAGCCGGAGACTGGATTGTTCGTCAATCAGATGGGCTGGTCAAAGATGGATTGGTATGCCAAGCGCAGTGCCGTGGTGACCAAAACAAAAGTCAACCAAGACGGCACCACCACATGGCATGTGAGCTACACCATCACCAATTCGATGAATACGGCGGATGTGGAATCCACTCCGGAATACATTACGGGCACTTTCCCCACAAGTTTCTTTGAAGGCCTTATCGCACAGGGTGACATGTCCGACGAGGAAAAGGCCCTTTTAACCATTGCGATTGACAAAGCCGGACAGCCAGGTGTGCTTTGGCATATTTACGTGATCGAGTCTCCTGTGGGAGGCAGCGTCTCCAATATTAAGGTCAGCAACAACTCCGCATCCCGCGTGCAGGAAGGTGAGCAGTTCAACGAATTCGAGTCGGATGGGCGCACCTACTATACCAATGTCGGCGCGTTCATCGACCCCGGATGCACTGCAGTTGTGGAATATGACGTGACGACAGCCGCAGGCGCGTCCGATTTGAAGCTTGACGAGACGCCGGTGCCGTATGAGCCGCAAATCGTCTATGACGATAAGACTAAGGAGTGACTGCGGGTAAGGGCTTGCCTACGAATGACCGGAGGGCGGAGGTTCAGTTGAACCGCCGCCCTCCTTGCGTTTTTGCTATGTTTGCGACTATTCCCCGGTGGCTGTAGAGGACTGGGCGTCGGAATCCGTTCCCGTGTCGGAACCGGAATCTGGGTCCGGGGTCGGTTCTGGGT